>NZ_JBXASU010000037.1:0-39399 GCF_058809705.1 Cupriavidus sp. MPR-AND1C
CCCCATCACTCCAACACCCCCCGATGCCTCGTCACCGCCAGCAAGACGATCTCATCCAGCCCGGCGTCTTCACTGCCGTCCAGCCGCGCCAGCAAAGCGCGCCGCATGCGTGGTTCCCAGAAGCGCTTGATATGGCCGGCGATATCGGCCACCGCTTCTTCGCGGTCCGGCATGGCTTCGAAGAAGGTGCCGATCTGGTTCGCCATCTTGACGAGATTGTCGGAGTTCATGGCTGTTCCGTCCTGCTGTGCAAACGTTGGGGATGAGAGTAGACCACGTGGCGCCCTGTGCGCACAAAGCCGGCGAGCGTGATGCCGGCGTCGATCGCCAGGCGTACCGCCAGCGCGGTCGGACCGGAGACGGCCGCGAGCACGCCGACGCCGGCGCTGGCCGTCTTGAGCACCATTTCGTAGCTGGCGCGGCTGGTCACCAGCACGGCGCCGCGCGAGCGGTCCTCGCCGGTGCGTGCCAGCGCGCCGATCAGTTTGTCGAGCGCATTGTGGCGGCCCACGTCTTCGCGGACCAGCGCGACCTGGCCGTCGGCGCGCAGCCAGGCGGCGGCGTGCGTGGCGCCGGTGTGGCGCAGCAGTTCCTGCCGGGTCTGCAACTGCGTGAATGCCGCGTACATCGCCGCGTCGCCGAAGCTGGCGCCGCTGCTGACGGGTGCCGGGGCGCGCATGACTTCCTGCAGCGATTCGGTGCCGCACAGGCCGCAGCCGGTACGGCCCGCCATGGCGCGGCGCCGATCCTTGAGCGCGGCGAAGGCTTGCGCCGCGATGCGCAACCGCACCGCGATACCCTCGGGGCGGACCTCGGTCTCGATCTCATAAACATCGCGCGGGCTGGCCACCAGCCCTTCGCTCAGGCTGAAGCCCAGCGCGAAGTCTTCGAGATCGGCCGGCGAGGCCAGCATGACCGCATGCGAGATGCCGTTGTATTCGAGCGCAACCGGCACTTCCTCGGCAATCTCGTCGTCCTCCAGTGCCAGCTCGCCCAGGCGGCTGCGGCTGACCTCGAAGGTGCTGTGGGTGACCGGCTCGGCGTCGGCCATGGCGAGTTCGCAGATTGTCATGCCGGCCCTGCCTCGGCGCTGGCCGCCTGCAGCAGCTGCATCTGCTGATCGTGGAAATCACGGTACTGGCGCTGCCATTCGGACGGCTGCGCCACCGGCATGACCTGCACCGCGGTGACCTTGTACTCGGGGCAGTTGGTCGCCCAGTCCGAGTTGTCGGTGGTGATCACATTGGCGCCCGACTCCGGGAAGTGGAAGGTGGTGTAGACCACGCCCGGCTGCATGCGCTCGCTGACGATGGCGCGCAGCACGGTTTCGCCCGCGCGGCTTTGCACGCCGACCCAGTCGCCGTCCTTGATGCCGCGTTCCTCGGCGTCGTGCGGATGGACCTCGAGGCGGTCCTCGTCATGCCACATCACGTTCTCGGTGCGGCGTGTCTGCGCGCCGACGTTGTACTGCGACAGGATGCGGCCCGTGGTGAGGATCAGCGGGAACTTGCGGTTCACGCGCTCGTTGGTGGGCACGTAGCGGGTGATGATGAACTTGCCCTTGCCGCGCACGAATGCGTCGATGTGCATGGTCGGCGTGCCCTCGGGCGCGGCGTCGTTGCACGGCCACTGGATGCTGCCGAGTTCTTCCAGGCGCTGGTAGCTGACGCCGCTGAAGGTGGGCGTGAGCCGCGCGATCTCGTCCATGATCTCCGAAGGATGCTTGTAGTCCATCGGATAGCCCAGCGCGTTGGACAGCAGCACGGTGGCTTCCCAGTCGGCATAGCGGGCCTTGGGCGGCATCACTTTGCGCACACGCGAGATACGGCGCTCGGCGTTGGTGAAGGTGCCGTCCTTCTCCAGGAAGGACGAGCCCGGCAGGAATACGTGTGCGTACTTGGCGGTCTCGTTGAGGAAGATGTCCTGCACCACGATGCACTCCATGGCCGACAGCGCCGCCGACACGTGCTGCGTGTTCGGGTCGGACTGCACGATGTCTTCACCCTGGCAGTACAGGCCCATGAAGCTGCCGGACAGCGCGGCCTCGAACATATTGGGAATGCGCAGGCCCGGCTCCGGGCTGATCTCCACATTCCACGCGGATTCGAACAGCCCACGCGTGGTGGAATCCGACACGTGGCGGTAGCCCGGCAGTTCATGCGGGAACGAGCCGATATCGCACGAGCCCTGCACGTTGTTCTGTCCGCGCAGCGGGTTCACGCCCACGCCTTCGCGGCCGATATTGCCCGTGCACATGGCGAGGTTGGCGATGCCCATCACGGTGGTCGAGCCCTGCGCATGTTCAGTCACGCCCAGGCCGTAATAGATCGCGGCATTGCCGCCGGTGGCGTACAGGCGCGCCGCGCCCCGCAGTTGCCCGGCGGGAATGCCGGTGATCTCGGCCATGGCCTCCGGCGAGTTCTCCGGCAACATGACGAAGTCGCGCCATTGCTGGAACGCGCGGTCCTCGCAACGCTCGGCGATGAACGATTCGGCCATCAGGCCTTCGCTGACGATCACGTGGGCCATCGACGTGACCACCGCCACATTGGTGCCGGGACGCAATTGCAGGTGGAAGTCGGCGCGCACGTGCGGCGAATCGACCAGGTCGATGCGGCGCGGATCGATCACGATCAGCTTGGCGCCGGCGCGCAGGCGCTTTTTCATGCGCGAGGCAAACACGGGATGGCCGTCGGTCGGGTTGGCGCCCATCACCATGATGACGTCCGCCTTCTCCACCGAGCGGAAGGTCTGCGTGCCGGCGGATTCGCCCAGCGTCTGCTTGAGGCCGTAGCCGGTGGGCGAGTGGCAGACCCGCGCGCAGGTATCGACGTTGTTGTTGCCGAAGGCGGCGCGCACCAGCTTCTGCACCAGGTAGCCTTCCTCGTTGGTACAGCGCGAGGAAACGATACCGCCGATGGCCTCGCGGCCATGCTTGGCCTGGATGCGCTTGAACTCGGAAGCCGCGTGGCTGATCGCTTCTTCCCACGACACTTCGCGCCACGGGTCCGTGATCCTGGCGCGGATCATCGGGTTCAGGATGCGGTCTTTGTGGGTCGCATAGCCAAAGGCGAAGCGGCCCTTCACGCACGAGTGCCCCTCGTTGGCCTGGCCATTCTTGTACGGCACCATGCGCACCACTTCATTGCCCTTCATCTCCGCCTTGAAGGCGCAGCCCACGCCACAGTAAGCGCAAGTGGTGACCTTGCTGTGCTCCGGCTGCCCCATGCGGATGATGGAGGTCTCGGCCAGCGTGGCGGTAGGGCACGCCTGCACGCAGGCGCCGCACGACACGCAGTCGGAATCCATGAAGCTGTCGCCCTGCCCCGCCGTCACGCGCGAATCGAAGCCGCGGCCGCTGATGGTGAGCGCGAAGGTGCCCTGGGTTTCTTCGCAGGCGCGCACGCAGCGATTGCACACGATGCACTTGGAGGGATCGTAGGTGAAATACGGATTGGACTCATCCTTGGCCTCGGCGCGGTGGTTGGCGCCGTCGTACCCATAGCGCACTTCGCGCAGGCCGACCACGCCGGCCATGTCCTGCAACTCGCAGTTGCCATTGGTGGGGCAGGTCAGGCAGTCCAGCGGATGGTCGGAGATATACAGCTCCATCACGCCGCGGCGCAGGTCGGCCAGCTTGTCGGTTTGCGTCTTGACCTTCATGCCGGCTTCGGCCGGCGTGGTGCACGAGGCGGGGAAGCCCCGCCGGCCTTCGATCTCGACCAGGCACAGGCGGCAGGAGCCGAAGGACTTGAGGCTATCGGTGGCGCACAGCTTGGGCACGTTCACACCGGCTTGCACGGCGGCGCGCATCAGCGAGGTGCCGGCGGGCACGGTCACGTCGACGCCGTCGATCTCAAGGGTGACCTGCTGTTGTGAATCGCTGGCCGGCGTGCCGAAGTCGATTTCGTTGCGTGTGTTCAAGGCGGGCTCCCGCTGCGGCCTGGGCCGCATACTGGTGATTCAGAGTGGCGCAGTGGCAGCGCCGGTTCGATAGGCCGAGGCGCTACGCTCAGGCTGCTTTGGCCGGCACTGCCACGCCAAAGTCTTCCGGGAATGCGTCCAGCGCCGACAGCACCGGGTACGGCGTCATGCCGCCCATGGCGCACAGCGATCCGCCCAGCATGGTGTCGCACAGGTCGCGCACCAGCTTGACGTGCTTCACCGGCTGGTCGCCCGCGATGATCTTGTCGATCACCTCGACGCCGCGCGTGGAGCCGATCCGGCACGGCGTGCACTTGCCGCAGGATTCGATGGCGCAGAACTCCATCGCGTAGCGGGCTTGCCTGGCCATGTCGACAGTGTCGTCGAACACCACGATGCCGCCATGCCCCAGCACCGCGCCGAACGCAGCGAAGGCTTCGTAGTCCATCGGCGTATCCAGCCGCGACACCGGCAGGTACGCGCCCAGCGGGCCGCCCACCTGCACCGCGCGGATAGGCCGCGCGCTGCGCGTGCCCTGGCCGTAGCCCTCGAGCAGTTCGCGCAGGGTCACGCCGAAGGCTTTCTCCACCAGCCCGCCCTGGCGCACATTGCCGGCGATCTGGAACGGCAGCGTGCCGCGCGAGCGGCCCATGCCGAAGTCGCGATAGAACTGTGCGCCGCGCGCGAGGATCACCGGCACGGTGGCCAGCGAGATCACGTTGTTGATGATGGTGGGCTTGCCGAACAGCCCTTCGATGGCCGGCAGCGGCGGCTTGGCGCGCACCACGCCGCGCTTGCCCTCCAGGCTTTCCAGCAGCGCGGTTTCCTCGCCGCAGACATAGGCGCCGGCGCCCTTGCGCACGTCCAGCCGGAAGCGCCGGCCGCTGCCGCGCAGATCGTCGCCCAGCCAGCCGGCCGCCTGCGCGATGCCGATGGCGGATTCCAGCACGGCGATGGCGTGCGGGTATTCAGAGCGCACGTAGATATAGCCATGCTCCGCGCCGACAGCGAGGCCGGCGATGGTCATGCCTTCGATCAGCATGAACGGGTCGCCTTCCATCACCATGCGGTCGGAGAAGGTGCCGGAGTCGCCTTCATCGGCATTGCAGACCACGTACTTGATGGGCGACTGCGCCTGGTGCACCGTCTGCCACTTGATGCCCGTGGGAAACGCCGCGCCCCCGCGCCCGCGCAGGCCGGAGTCGGTCACTTCCTGCACGATCTGCGCGCCGTCCAGCGTCAGCGCGCGGGTCAGGCCGGCATAGCCATCGTGTGCGATGTAGTCGGCAAGCGAGAGCGGATCGGTGATGCCCATGCGGGCAAAGGTCAAGCGCTCCTGCCCCTTGAGGAACGGGATTTCCTCGGTGAGTCCAAGCGCCAGCGCATGCGCGCCACCAGCCAGGAAGCCGGCATCGAACAGCGCGGCGACATCTTCGGGGGTAACCGGCCCGTAGGCCACGCGTCCGGCGGTGGTCTGCACTTCAACCAGCGGCTCAAGCCAGAACATGCCGCGCGAGCCGTTGCGCACCAGTTCGATGCTGGCGCCACGCGCCGCGGCCTCACGCGCGATGGCGCGGGCCACCGCATCGGCGCCCATGGCCAGCGCGCTGGAATCGCGGGGTACGAACACGGTGATGCTCATGCTTGCACCTCCTGCCCGACAGCCACGTCCGCGCAGGCTTTGATCAGCGTATCGAAGCGCTGCGGCGTGACACGGCCAGCCAGCGCCCCGTCGATCATCACGGCCGGGCCGCAGGCGCACTGGCCGAGGCAATACACCGGCTCCAGCGTGAACGCGCCATCGGCGGTGGTTTCATGGAATCCGCAGCCCAGCGCGCGCTCGGCGTGCGCGGCAAGGGCCTCGCTGCCAACCGACTGGCACGCTTCCGCGCGGCATACCTGCACCACGTGCCGGCCCGGCTTGCTGTCGCGAAAGTGGTGATAGAAGGTGACCACGCCATGCACCTCGGCACGCGACAGGTTGAGCGCGCGGGCAATCTCGGGCAAGGCGTCGGCGGGCACATAGCCTACCGTGTCCTGGATCTCGTGGAGGATGGGCAGCAAGGCGCCCGGCATCTCGTGGCGGGCGGCCACGATACGGGCGACCGGGTCGCGCACGGCGCTGGCGGCTGGCTTGGCGGCGGAATCAGACATCGAGTCTCCTGGTGGCGCAGCTCGGGCCGGCGCAAGCGCTCAAGCGCAAGGCCGGCGGCAGACGTTGTGGCGCATTGGCTTGCGCGTCTTGCCAGGATTGGCTGCGGGGCGCGGCACACCGTGTTGCGGCGACCGCTTTATATGCTATTTTTTTCATATATTGGGGGCTCTGAACGGGCATTCCCCATCTCACCTGGCCAGCCAGGCGCGCTCCAAATGCGCTTTTAACGGGTGCTATGCCTCTTCGAGCGGACTATAGGCAGTTGGCCGCGTTCGAGCAATATGCTATTTTTCTCATATGATTCGCATCTCGATCCAGCCCCACCTCCAAATCCGCGACGACAGCGATGCCGCCGGCGCCCCACTTGACGTGTCCCGCCTGGTCACCTTGCTCGGGCATGTTGAAAGCACAGGCAGCATCAGCCAGTCGGCGCAGGCGACCGGCCTGTCCTACCGCTACGCCTGGGGCATCCTGCGCGACGCGCAAACCCTGTTCGGCGGCGCGCTGATCGACAAGACCCGTGGGCGCGGCAGCGCGCTGTCGCCGCTGGCGCAGCAACTGGTGTGGGCCAGCAAGCGCATTGCCGCGCGGCTGTCTCCCACGCTGGAAAGCCTGGCCTCGGAGCTGGAAATCGAACTGAAGAAGCTGGCGGACCAACCCGGCACCACGCTGCGCCTGCACGCCAGCCATGGCTTCGCGGTGGCGGCGCTGCATGATTTCCTGGATGCACACCGGGTGCGCCACGACCTGAAGTACTGCGGCAGTCTTGAGGCGGTTGCAGCACTTGCGCAAGGTGCCTGCGATATTGCCGGCTTCCATGTGCCGATCGGCGAATTCGAGCGGGACATGCTGGCGAGCTTTGCCACATGGATCCGTCCGCAGACCCATTGCCTGATCCAGCTCGCGGTGCGCTCGCAAGGCATCTTCGTGCGCCCCGGCAACCCGAAGCAGGTCACCACGCTGCAAGACCTCTGCCGCGCCGACGTGCGCTTCGTCAACCGCCAGACCGGTTCCGGCACGCGGCTGCTGCTGGACCTGATGCTCAAGGCGCGCGGCATCGACAGCGGGCGCATCGAGGGGTACAGCAATGGCGAGTTCACCCATGCCGCGGTGGCCGCCTATATCGGCAGCGGCATGGCGGATGCGGGGTTCGGCGTGGAGACGGCGGCGCGCCGCTTCGGGCTGGATTTCGTGCCGGTGCTCAAGGAACGGTACTTCTTTGTGATCGAGCGGGAGCGCCTGCAGAGCCCGGCGCTGGCCGGCGCCGTGGCGGCACTCAGGAGCGCCGGTTTCCGCCAGGTGGTGGATGCCCTGCCCGGCTATGACGGTAGCCTGACCGGCACGGTCTTGACGCTGGAAGAGGCGTTCCCCGAGCGCGTGGGCCCGAGCGGCTGACCAGGCTGGCGCTAGCCGGGCCTAGCGCGCAGGCGCGTCGTCCGGCACGGCCTCGATCCGCTCGACGTGGATGGCCGGTGCCCACGTGCCGGGCTGGTTTGCGCGCAGCACGGTGCCGGTCACGGCCACCTTGCGGTCGCGCAACGCCTCGGCCTCGCCGACAGGGAATTTCTCCAGCACCCATGCCTCGCCATCGGCGGTGACCAGCACCGGCTGCTGGAACAGGGCGCTGCCCTTGACCATCACCGTGCCGGTCAAGGCGATGGACCGCCCGGCCGGCACCGCGTGCACACACGCGGCCAGCACGACGGACAGGGCAGCAATCAGGGGCAGGATTCGGCGCATGAGGTTTGTTGGATCGACAAGGCCGGGCGGCGAACATCGCCGCCCGGGAGCCGCCGGAGGAAGATCCGGCGAGCCTGCGCTTAGCGCGTTCAGTACACCACGACGGATAGCGTGGCGCCAGCAGGCACGCGCACGGTCTCGCTGAAGGCGGCGCCCACATTGCTGCGAACCACGGGGAAGCTGCCGTACGGCTGCAGCGTGGCGGGCACGGCCACCGGCAGCTTGCGCAAGGCGCGGAACAGGTCCGGATCGATCAGCGGGAGCGTAAAGCCGCCATCGACACGGGCCGGGTAGCCGTAGCGCGCCGGCGACGTCGCGGCCGGCATCAGCGAATTGCTGGTGACGCTCCAGCGCAGCAGTTCCTGGCTGAAGCCGGAGTCCGGGCGCGCGGCCTTGATGGCCTGGTCGAGCACGGTCTTCGAGTCCGCGCTGGTAGTCCGGCCCAGCAAGTCCTTGTAGAAGGCCAGGCCAAGTTGCCGGTCCAGGAAGCCGCCGAAGCTGCCCGACACCGAATAGCTCTCGCAGGTGGCGCCGAAACCGGTGAAGTTCAGCATATTGCAGTTGAAGTTGCCGTTGCCGTAGCTCACGTAGTCCCTGAAGCGCACGTCGCGGATCGCGTTGTAGGTGGGGTCGATGGTCTGGCTGGCGAAGTCCTCCATCATCATCGCGGACATTTCTTCCAGCCAGCTGTCAAATGCGTACTGCTGGCCGGCCTTGACGCCGCGGCGGTAGAAGTTCTGCATATGCATCCCCTCGTGCGCCATCGTCATCTTCATCGACTTCAGGCCTTCGGTGCCGCCCAGGTATAGGGTCTCGGAATCGAGATAGAGCGACAGCGACTCGTTGCTGCGCGCATCCGAGGTGGCCTTCAGGTTGTGCAGGCCCCAGAAATAGCCCACGGTGCCGAATGGCGCGCTGTTGTGGTCGAAGTTGAGCACCACGATATCCACCGGCTGGCCGCTGCCGGAGATAAGGTTGTTGTAGCTGTGCGGGCCCCACAGCGGGCCGCCGACCGAGGTCAGCATGTCGTAGATGCCACCGCCGCCGGCGAAGGCGGCAGCCAGCGTGTCGACGAGGGCGCCGGTAACCTTGCCAGGCGCAGACTCGGTGGTCTCCACCCAGATGTTGACGGTGGTGGCGTCTGCCGTGCTCACTTGCTTGACCAGCGTGGCCGCGCGGCGCGTGCCGTCGGTGTGATACCAGCTCTTGGTATCGTTGAGCACGGAAGCGAGCGGCGGTGGCGGCGCGATTTCGGAAAGGCTGGCCACCTGCTTGCCGCCAGCCAGCGCCGCCCAGCCGGCGCGATTGAACTCGGCAATGTCGCGCAGCGTTTGTTCGTCCTGCCCCGAGGAAACCGACTGAATCGAGAGGTTGCCCAGCACGGACTGGATCACCGACAGCGACAGGCCGGACGGCATGGCCTGCGCCGTGGCGCCGTTCGTGTATAGCAGCGTCACGGCCTTGCCGTTCACGCCGCCGATGGCAACGGGCACATCGGCGGGCGCACCGGTGGTGTTGGAGGCCGACCAGACGCCGACGCCGGAACCCGAGTAATTACTGGCATCCACGGCGCTGCAGCCGCCGCAGGCCGGCGCCAGCGTGGGCGGCACGGGCGCGCTGGCGACCGGCACGGAAGGACTCGCGGTTGCCTGGGCGGCAGCCGGCGCGTCGCCGCCGCCACCGCAGGCAGCGACGGACATCGCGGCCAGCAGGGCAGCGAGCAGGCCTGCGCGTTGGCGCAAGAGAGGACCCCTCATGTTTTAAAGCTCCAATTCTTGTTCTGTGGATGCGGGCCTGGGCACAAGAACCCTAAGCCACACAAATAACGGCATCCGGAACAAGAGCTTTAACGAGAGGTTTAACGAGAGCTTTAACGAGGTTAACGAGGTTAACGAGGGCGAAACCTGCTGTGCATCCGTGCCAGCCCCGGCGGACAGGCCATGCCGCGCGGCGCGCGAACAAGAAGGCTCAGTAGACTTCCGGCACGATCATGTCGTCGGGCACCGGCTGGCGCGAGTAGTCGTCGTGCCGCTCGCGCTGCGGCAGCACCACGGCCGGCTGCACGCGCTCTTCGTAAGGCATCTGCTGCAGCAGGTGATGGATGCAATTGAGGCGCGCCTTTTTCTTGTCGACCGCCTGCACCACCCACCACGGCGCCTCGTCGATATGCGTGCGCTCCAGCATGATTTCCTTGGCGCGGGTGTAGTCCTCCCAGCGCCGGCGGGATTCGAGATCCATCGGGCTGAGCTTCCACTGCTTGAGCGGATCGTGGATGCGGGAGAGAAAGCGCAGATGCTGCTCGTCGTCCGAGATCGAGAACCAGTACTTGATCACCTGGATGCCGGAGCGCACCAGCATGCGTTCGAACTCCGGCACCGAGCGGAAAAACTCTTCGTACTGGTCGTCGGTGCAAAAGCCCATCACGTGCTCCACGCCAGCGCGGTTGTACCAGCTGCGGTCGAACAGCACGATCTCGCCCGCCGCCGGCAGGTGCGAGACATAGCGCTGGAAATACCACTGGGTACGTTCGCGGTCGTTGGGCGCCGGCAGCGCCGCCACCCGGGCCACGCGCGGATTGAGCCGCTGGGTGATGCGCTTGATCACGCCGCCTTTGCCGGCCGCGTCGCGCCCCTCAAACAGGATCACGACCTTGTGGCCAGTCTCCACCACCCAGCTTTGCAGCTTGACCAGTTCGCCCTGCAGCCGGAACAGCTCGCGAAAGTAAAGCCGCCGCGCGGCCCGCTCGTCGTCGTCCAGGCCGCCGCCGGCTTCGCCGAACAGCGTATCGACGTGGTGGTCTTCCAGCTCCAGTTCGAGTTCTTCGTCATAGTGATCGGCCACCTCGCGGTGGATACGCCGAATCAGCTCATTCTCGTCTGGTCTCATCGCTAACTCCTGTTCGCAGCAACGTGGTGACTGGCAGGCTAACCGCAAAATGTGACGCGCCCGTGAATGGTCACCCGCACGCTCAGTAACTGCCCTGCTTGCGGAAGGCCCAGCGCCCCGCCAGCACGGTGAAGCTGGCCACCAGCACCACCAGCACCCAGAAACCGTGCGGATGGTCCGCCAGCGGAATCCCGCCCACATTCATGCCGAAGAAGCCGGCGACAATGTTGATCGGCAACGCCAGCACGGTAACCAGCGTCAGCGTAAACAGCGTGCGGTTGGTCTGCTCGTTGAGCTTGGCCGCGATCTCTTCCTGCAGCAGCTTGATGCGCTCGACCAGCGCGGCCAGGTCGCTCAGCACCAGGGAGAACTCCTCGGTGGAGGAGCGCAGATCCTGGATGTCCTGGTCCTGCAGCCAGGCAGGTGGCCGGTTGAGCAGGCGGAACAGCGCGCCAGGCTCGGGCGCGAGCAGCCGCTGCAAGCGCACCAGGCCGCGGCGCATGGCGCCAAGCTCCGCGCGGTTGCCTTGCAGACGATGCGAGAGCAGGCGATCCTCGACCTGGTCCACGGTCACGCTGGTTTCGCGCACGATGCGCACCAGCACATCGGCCTGGTCGCGCAGCAAATGCACCAGCAGCGCCAATGGCGTGTGGAACAGCTCGCCCTGGCGCACCGAGGCGCGCAGCTGGTCAACCGAGCGCAGCGGCTTCATGCGCGCTGTCACCAGGATGCGGCGGTCGGCACAGGCCCACAGCGTGGAGATATCGGTGGTGGCCACGCCGAAGTTGTAGATCACGTCGTTGACCACCGCGAGCAGCGCCGTATCCAGGCGCTCGATGCGCGTGGAGCGCGAACCCTCGCGCAGGGCCTCGAAGAATCCCTCGGGCAGATCGAGCTGGCCCTTGAGCCAGCGCTCGCACGCGCTATGCGACAGATTGAAGTGCAGCCAGAGAAACGCGTCGCCCGGCGGGGGCTGCCCAAGCCACGCGGCGGCCGCGGCGGAATCGATGGGCTGGCCCGGCTCGCCGGGCAGGAAGCGAAAGCCGCTGACCAGGCCAACCGGATCGGAGCCGTAGCTGGCTTCGACGATACCCGCATGCATGTGGTGCCTCTTCGAAAACGCGAATTCGCGAAGATGGGACATTAGCATGCGGGGATGAATGCATGAAGGCCGGCGCAGGGCGCCGCCCTTCATGAGGTACTGCCAGATTCGAGGCGCCTATCCGAACTTGCGCCGGGCATCCAGCGCCAACCCGGAGCCAATGCCGCCAAACAGATCGCCCTCGATCCGCTGCGCCCCCGGGATCAGCTCGGACAGCCGCTCGCGCAGCAAAGGCACGCTGCTGGACCCGCCGGTAAACAATACGGTGTCGATCGCATCCGCCTGTACGCCCGCATCGCGCAACAACGCCTGCACCGTGACCTCGGTCTTGCCAACCAGCTTCGCAATGGACTGGTCAAAGTCGGCGCGGCTGATCGCCATGGTCTCGCCAGGGGCGATGCGCCCCAGGTCGAGCTGCGTCTGCGGCTCGCCCGACAAGGCGATCTTGGCGGCTTCCACCTGGATCGCGAGCCAGTGGCCGGCGCGCTGCTTGATCAGGCTGATCAGGCGGTCCAGCTTGACCTTGTCGGCGGCATCGCGATAGTTGTCCATCACGTGCGACCACGCCTTGCGGGTGTAGACCAGGTTGATGGTGTGCCAGCTCGCCAGGTCGAAATACTGCCCCGAAGGCATCGCCTTGCCGTTGCGCAGCTCGCTGCCCAGGCCCAGGAACGGCATCACGCTCGCCAGGCTCAAGCTCTTGTCGAAGTCCGTGCCGCCGATGTGCACGCCGCCGTTGGCCAGGATGTCGCCACGCCGGTCGACCTTGCCGGCCCGCTCGGGTGACAGGCGCACCAGCGAGAAGTCGGAGGTGCCGCCGCCGATGTCGGCCACCAGCACCAGTTCCTCGCGCGCGATCGTGGCTTCATAGTCGAAGGCCGCGGCGATCGGCTCGTACTGGAACTCGATGTCCTTGAAGCCGGCATCCGCCGCGATCTCGCGCAGCGTTTGCTCGGCGAGCTGGTCGGCCTTGGGGTCTTCGTCGATGAAGAACACCGGGCGGCCCAGCACGACCTTGTCGAAGCTGGCGCCGGCCGACGTCTCGGCGCGCTGCTTGAGCTCGCCGATGAAGTGCGAGAGCAGCTTGCGAAACGGCATGGCCTGCCCCATGACCTCGGTGCTGTCCTCCATCATCGAGGTGCCGAGCAGGCTCTTGAGCGAACGCATCAGCCGGCCTTCATAGCCCGCCAGGTAGTCGCCAAGCGCGGCGCGGCCGTAGCTGACCAGCGGATCCTCGGAATGGAAAAAGATCACGGAGGGCAGCGTGAGCTTGCCATCTTCGAGCGGCAACAGCGTGGGTTGTCCCGGCCGGCACCAGCCCACCGTGGAATTGGACGTGCCGAAATCTAGGCCGCAAGCGTTTGACATCATGTTTCTGGTTTCTTCCCTACTGCATGGTTAGGTCCGGGCCGGGATGGCCGTGCTGGCGGGGCCGCTTTTTTTCCGCGCCGGACGTTGCGGCCAGCATGATAGCAAGCCCGGCCGGCGCCCCCGGGCGACAGGAGTGCTCAAGCAGGCGCATTCAGCAGCGCGATTATCTGCTGGTGCAGCCGCGGGTCGCCGCAGGCCACCACGGTGCCGCCCTGCTGCGCATCCCCACCGGTCCAACTGGTCATGACGCCGCCAGCGCCTTGCACGATGGGAATCAGCGCCTGCACGTCGTAGGCCTTCAGGCCGGCCTCGACCACGGCATCCACATGGCCCGCCGCGACCATGCAGTAAGCGTAGCAATCGCCGCCGTAGCGCTGCATGCGGGCGGCGTCCGCCACGCGGCGAAAGGCGGCGAACTGCGCCGCGTCCTCGAACATCTCCGGCGTGGTGCACATCAGCTTGGCCTGCGCCAGGTCGGCGCACGGCCGGGTACGCAGGGGCTGGCCGTTGAGCCATGCCCGGCTGCCATCGCCGCTGAACCGCTCTCGCGTAAACGGCTGGTCCATGATGCCGATCACCGGGCGCTGGCCGTCGTTGAGCGCGATCAGCGTGCCCCAGAGCGGCAGCCCGGTGATGAAGGCACGGGTGCCGTCGATGGGATCGAGCACCCAGGTCAGCGGCGAGGTGCCGGCCACGCGGTCTTCTTCTTCGCCCAGGATGCCGTGCTCCGGGTATTTCGCCAGGATCAGGTCGCGCATGGCGCGCTCGGCTGCCTTGTCGGCCGCGGTGACCGGGTCGAAGTGCCGGCCGCCCTTGTCCTCTACCGCCGGGGCGCTGCGGAAGTACGGCAGGCTGGCGTTGCCGGCGGCCTGAGCGAGGCCTGCGGCGAAGTCCATGTATTCGATAAGCTGCTCTGCGGTCAAAGGCATGCGGAGATCCTGGGGTCCGGGGATGGTGTCGGGGCGGCGGCATGCGGCTGCGGGCAGGCCGGGCCGCGCGCGGTGGGACAGCGCTGGCTGCGCGGCCCGCCAGCATTGTAGCGGGCCGTGGGGGCGGGCATCGATCGCCTTTGGCGTCTCGCGGGCGGAGTGCTAATGTCGAGAGTGCGGGTAGCCGTCCATGCGTCGCCCAACAGTCCGTACCTTCTCTCGCCGAGCTCGCTGAGTGACTCCGGGGATACCTGCTGCCGACGTGCCCGCGTGCCAGAAAAAATCTCCATCCCGCGTGTAAGTTCGTGCCACCGCCGTCGACAAAGGCACATAAACCGTAGCAGCCGCACCCGCAAGCGCCACGGAACATTGGAGAAAGACGGTGGATACAGCCTCCCAGCTATCGCGGCCCGCACACGGCCGCCGCGGACAAAGGTCCGCCTCCATCCAGCCGGCATGGGTGCGCATCACCCATTGGCTCAACGCCATCGCCGTCATCATCATGGTGATGAGCGGCTGGCGCATCTATAACGCGTCGCCGCTGTTCGGCCTGCATTTCCCCAAGGGCATCACGCTCGGCGGATGGCTGGGCGGCGCGCTGCAGTGGCACTTCGCCGCCATGTGGCTGCTGGTCGCCAACGGGCTGTTCTACTTGTTGATGAACGTCCTCACCGGACGGTTCCGCCGCCGCTTCCTGCCGTTGTCGGTGCCCGCCGCGCTGCGCGATATCGCCGCGGCGCTGCGCGGCCGGCTGGCGCACCCGGACCTGGCTGAATACAACGCGGCCCAGAAGGCCATGTACCTGGGCGTGGTGGTGGTCATCGTGGTCACGGTGCTGTCCGGCCTGGCGATCTGGAAGTCGGTGCAATTCCCGCTGCTGCGCGACCTGATGGGCGGCTATGACGCGGCGCGCTGGGTCCACTTCGTGTGCATGAGCGCCATCGTGCTGTTCATCGTGGTGCATGTGGCCATGGTGGCGCTGGTGCCGCGCACGCTGCTGATCATGCTGCGCGGACGCTGATCGACGGCCGTACTCACGCAAACGCATCCAAAAGACCGAATCCACAGATCCGCATCGCGGAGAACTGCCATGAACAAGTCCAAACCCATTGCCACGCTTGACCGGCGCCTGATCCTGCGAGACGCCGTGCGCGAACTCGATATGCCATCGCGCCGCCTGTTCGCCAAGCGCGCCATCACGCTGGGGGGGCTGTCGATGCTGACGGGCTGCAGCCTGAGCGACGACGCCTCGGTGGAGCGCTTTCTCACCGCGGTATCGCGCTTCAACGATCGCGTGCAAGGCTGGCTGTTCGACCCCAAGCGGCTCGCGCCCACCTACGCGGAGTCCATGATCACCCGGCCGTTCCCGTTCAATGCCTTCTATGGCGAGGACGAAGTGCCCGAGGTTGATGGCGCCGACTTCCGGCTGGAAGTTGGCGGCATGGTGGCGCGCAAGGATCCGTGGACGCTCGAGCAGCTCTACGCGCTGCCGCAGACTTCGCAGGTCACGCGCCATATCTGCGTGGAAGGCTGGAGCGCCATCGGCAAGTGGGGTGGCACGCCGTTCTCGGAATTCCTGCATCGCGTGGGTGCCGACACCAGCGCAAAGTACGTGGGCTTTCGCTGCGCCGACGACTACTTCACCAGCATCGACATGCCCACCGCGCTGCATCCGCAGACGCTGCTGACCTTTACCTACGACGGGGAAAAGCTGCCGCCCAAGTACGGCTTCCCCATGAAACTGCGCATGCCGACCAAGCTTGGCTACAAGAACCCCAAGCACATCATGGCGCTGTACGTCACCAACACGTATCCCGGCGGTTACTGGGAAGACCAGGGATACAACTGGTTCGGCGGATCCTGATCCGCATGAAATTGGCCGGCATGGTGCCGGCTTGCACACTGACCACCCCAAGGAGATCTTCATGAACAAACTTTTCGCAGCTACCCTGCTCTCGACCACGATGCTGTTTGCGGGCCATGCCTTCGCCCAGGACGCCATGAAGAAGGATGCCATGAGCAATGACAGCAGCATGGCCAAGGACACCATGGGCAAGGACAGCATGAGCAAGGACAAGATGAGCAAGAGCCACGACAAGATGAGCAAGGACAAGATGAGCAAGGACAAGATGGGCAAGGACAGCATGAGCAAGGACGCCATGAGCAAGGGCTCGATGGGCAAGGACGCCATAGGCAAGGACTCGATGAAGCAGTAAGCTGTGCGCCCGCTTGCCTGCCAGGCGAGCGGCAGGCCATGTGACAACGCCCCGGCTTTCGTCCGGGGCGTTGCTTTTCGGGCGCGAGGAATCTCCGGCATCACTCGGGCATCACTCGGGCATCATTCGGGCATCATTCGGGCGTCACTCGGACGTATCGGGACATACCCGCAGCGGCCGTCACTGAAAGGCGGATGAAAGCACTCGCGCCTACTGTGCTTGGTAAGCCATTGGGGTGCGCCTGAGCGCGCGCGCTTGCTGTCGATGACGATCCGTGGCGGAAACCAGCGTGGCCTCGCACCGCGCCAGCTTCCTCCGATTCGCGCGCAACTACGCAAAAAATACCGCGCGTAGCCTAGACCGCCGTGCCTGCCTTGCCGCAGATGCGCGGCCTGGGTTTCACTGCAGGCGAGGGAGACAGCCTCATGGAACTATTCGAACACCTGGCCCTTGGGTTCTCCACGGCGCTGACACTACAGAACGTTGGATACTGCTTTCTCGGCTGCGTGCTGGGAACGCTGATCGGCGTGCTGCCCGGCATCGGGCCACTGGCGACCATCGCCATGCTGCTGCCGGTGACTTACACGCTGCCGCCGGTGGCCGCGCTCATCATGCTGGCCGGTATTTACTACGGCGCCCAGTACGGTGGTTCCACCACCGCCATCCTGGTCAACCTGCCGGGTGAATCGTCATCGGTGGTGACCACCATCGATGGCTACCAGATGGCCAGGCGAGGGCGAGCAGGGGTGGCGCTGGCCACCGCCGGCCTGGGATCGTTCTTCGCCGGCTGCGTGGCAACGCTGATCCTGGCCGCGTTTGCTACGCCGCTGTCGGAACTGGCCTTCAAGTTTGGGCCCGCCGAGTATTTCTCGCTGATGTGCCTGGGCCTGATCGGCGCCGTGGTGCTGGCTTCGGGCTCGCTGCCCAAGGCGGTTGCCATGATCGTGCTGGGGCTGCTGCTGGGCCTGGTCGGCACCGACGTGAACTCGGGCGCGGCGCGCTTCTCGTTCGACGTGCCGGAGCTGACCGATGGCGTCGACTTCGTCGCGCTGGCCATGGGCATGTTCGGCTTTGCCGAGATCATCGCCAACCTGGAGCAGAAGGAAAACCGCGAAACCTTCACCGATCACGTCAGCAACCTGTGGCCCTCGAGAGCGGACTTCAAGCGCATGGCGCCAGCGGTGCTGCGCGGTACCGCGCTCGGCTCCATCCTGGGGATCCTGCCCGGCGGCGGTGCGGCGCTGGCTTCCTTCGCGGCCTATTCGCTGGAGAAGAAGACTTCCAAGTACTCGCATGAATTCGGCAAGGGCGCCATCGAAGGCGTGGCGGGTCCGGAATCGGCCAACAACGCGGCGGCGCAGACCTCCTTCATCCCGCTGCTGACGCTGGGCATTCCGCCCAACGCCGTGATGGCGCTGATGGTGGGCGCGATGACCATCCACAACATCCAGCCGGGCCCGCAGGTCATGACCAGCAACCCCGCGCTGTTCTGGGGCCTGATCGCCTCGATGTGGATCGGCAACCTGATGCTGATCATCCTGAACCTGCCGCTGATCGGCATCTGGGTCAAACTGCTGCAGGTGCCTTACCGCTACCTGTACCCGGCCATCCTGGTGTTCTGCTGCATCGGCGTGTTCTCGGTCAACAACCAGACCTTCGACGTCTTCACCGCGGCTGGCTTCGGTGTGATCGGCTACCTGTTCATCAAGCTCAAGTGCGAGCCGGCCCCGCTGCTGCTGGGCTTTGTGCTGGGGCCGATGATGGAAGAGAACTTCCGCCGCGCGCTCCTGCTGTCGCGGGGGACATTCACCGTGTTCCTGACCCGTCCGTTGTCGCTTGGCCTGCTGATCGCAGCCGGGCTGCTGGTCTGCATCGTTGCCCTGCCGTCGATCAAGGCCAAGCGCGAGGAAGCATTCCAGGAGGAATGACGCCGGCATGGCGACGCCGCCGCGGGCGCAGACAGTGCACGTGGCACGGCAAGGCCGCGCAACCACGCCAGCATCTTTTGGAAATGGCCGCTCAGGCCTGTGGTTTGTTTGCTAGGCCACGCTGCGCGCTTCCGCGCGGTCGTGGCCGGCCCAGGTCAGGCGCCACCCGGAGGTAGCGGTCTTCGCGACCAGGCCCGAATCCTGAAGCAGCAGTAAATGGTGGCTGAGCTTGGATGCATCGGCATTGCCCAGCGCCTTGGCGAGCTGGAGATCCGTCATCATCGCCTGGCTGTCAGCGCGCAGTGCCGTCAGCACGCGGTCCGCGAAGGACATGTCACGCCTCATCTTGCACTCCCGGTGTCTCGAGAACGCCCCGGCGGCAGCTTGTCACCGCCACCGCCGCGGGTGAGCGTCAGGTGCCGAACGGGAGCACACCGGTAGCGATGGCACCCCGGGCTTCTTGCCGCAACGCAAGACGGCGCGGTCCAGCCTGACGTTCCGTCTCAGTTGCACTTCAGATGCGCAATATTTGCGCTTTACTCGCACCTTGATTACTTCTTCTTGCCTGCTGCGCCATCATTGCCGACGCGCGACTGGACGGCACCGAACGGTGCCGCGGGTGCGACCGGCTTCTTGGGTTGCTTGGGCTTCTTGGTTTCGCGATTGCCGCGTAATTGACCTTTGGCCATGGTGTGTCTCCACGAGTGGGTTACTGCATTGCGTGCCATGCGGCAGATCCAGCATACCCGCTTACTCCAACGTGCAGGGAAATATCGCGCGAGGTGCCTGCGCTTTGCCGAAGCGGGAAAATCGCCAGCGGCCGCCGGTTGAAAACCACGTGCCATTGCACCGCCAAGTAAATCGGACGCCACCAGGCAAACAGCGTATGCTCGCTGCAGAAAGGAGATCAACATGCCTCAAAATCATGCGATCTACAAGGGATTCAAGGTCTCGGCCAATGTACGCCGCTCGCTCGACGAAAGCGCCAATGACGAACTCGCACGGGCGAGCTTTCTCGCCACCGTGACCATCACGCAGGTCAGCGGCGACAGCGGCTCGCTCAGGCTGGTGCCACCATTGCTCGAGCACGTCGCGCGCACACCGCACGATGCCATCGACCTGGCCGTGTCCTATGCCAGGACCGTCATCGACGACATGTCCACCTTCGTCAAGCGCAAGTAAACCCGCCCCCTCGATTCGCCCGGAATTGCAGTCCATCGCGCGGCCGCCCTGACCGGCCTGGCCGCAGCCACGCCCAGCAAGATTTCCCCACGAAAAGACAGGAGACGACCATGGACCGACAGATCAAGAACAAGGCGGAACTGCGCGCCATGATTCGCGCCGAGCAGCAGAAATTCGCGGAATGCAGCGGCGCCTGCTTCGGCGACGTTTGCTGGCATGCGCCGGACGCGGGCGGCTGCAACTGGAATCTGTCCACCATGGAAGGCGGCGACAGCGCGGCCTGCATCGAGAAGATCCGGCCGTTTACAGCCACGCTGCAGGCGCAATACAACATTCCCGACGAGGGGAAGTAGGGCGGCCAGGCGCCTGGTGCCACTTGACTAGTGCCCCAGGCGCTCTATCCGGGCCTTGGCGTTCTCCAGTGCATCCGCCATGGCAAGCTCGCGGGTGCCAAACGCCGCGCCCTGGTTTTCAAAACGGCCGTGCGTATCCAGCGTATAGACCCAGTTCCATTGACCGAAGGTGCGCTGCGTCAGTTCCAGGTTGACGTAGTGGCCCTGATGGAAAAAACTCTCCGGCATCGATCACCTCGCTCAATTGCGACCTGCCCGGCGTCGGGCACCGGCCTCCCCGGATACAACGGGTAGCGCCTCGCCGCGCCAACGCCACGAGGGGCGCTATGCGCAACACCATATCCATCGTACGCGCAAATCCTCGGGCGAGCGCTGATTGACGAAAAATGGTATCATTTGCAGTCTTGGCCGTTCGCCGACCCTCTTCTCGTCGGCGCGAACGTGCCGGCTGCCAGACATCATCAAAATATTAACGGCGGCCTGTCGGGCGTACACCCGATTCGTTCAGGGCGACAACCGCCCATCACCCTCCCGACCCGGCGGCATGTCCGCTCCGCAACCTGTGCGCATGTACCTGGCGCATCAGCCTGCGCAAGCACGGTCCACTCATCACCAGCTACCTTTCTCGCGCAAATGCGCGAGACCTGCCGTTGCTGGACAACGCAAACACGGCGACCGATCGCCAGAAGAGAGCACGCGGCGCACCACAAGATGCGCTCAACGCTGCCTCAGATCGTCCGCCCGCATAAGGGCAACACCTTGAATCAAAGCACCAATAACACCAATAGCACCAATGGCGCCACGCGCGCCAATCCGTACACCGTGTCGGTCTACCCGATACAACAAGAGCCAGGCGTGTGGTTTGCGACCTACCTGATCGCCGAATACAAGAATGGCTCCGAATGCATCGTCGCCAACGTCTCGATGCGCCATGCCACGCATGGCACCGAAGCCAAGGCTAAACAGGCCGCCCGACGCGCGGCCGAGAGCGTCGCTGCCGATATGCGCCTGCAATAAGCCGGCCACACGAAAAGCAACCCGCATGCGTCTCAACCTACCGTGCAGCAAGTCTTGCTGCAAAAGGATCATCGTTGGCTAAAGAAGAACTAGTGGAATTTGGTGGGCAAGTATCGGAAGTACTGCCGGACAACCGTTTTCGCGTCATCCTGGAAAATGGTTTCCAGGTGTGGGCCTATTCGTCCGGCCGCCTGAAGAAGAACCGCATTCGTATCCTGGCCGGCGATCGCGTCACACTGGAAATGTCGCCCTACGACCTGACCAAGGGCCGGATCAACTACCGCCACAAGTACTGATACGGGTTGGCCGGATACGCTACCGCGCCGTCAGGCTGTTGGCCCGCGGCCCCTGCCACCCTCTAACGAAAGGAAGAATCATGTCGATCAGCGAAGAATGGGAAGAGATGCACCTGACGCCAGGTGGCTGGGTAGGCGGAAGCTATCGTCACGTGCCGGGACCGGAAGTCACGGTGGTGCGCCCAGCGGATGACGTGCTTACCGTGCGCAGGCATGTATGCGCAACCTATTGCGGCCCGTCGCGCACCACGGAAGACAGGACACCGCAAACCGAGGACATGGCGTTGATTGAATCGCTGCTGGCCCGCTTCGGCAGCCCGGCATTCGGCGTCTAGCGGCGCAGTCCGGACCAGCACAATCTCCCGGGCGCTCCCCGCGCCCGTGCCAGGAAACGCGACGGCTCAGCCAGGAAACCGCATGCGCGGCATGCTGACGCCAACGCGCGAACCAACCGGGCGCAATTCGCCCTCGAAAGGCTGCGCGCCCAGGTCCAGCACGTAGTCTCCTTCGCCAGCCTTGTCATAGAGGTGGTCACGAATCGCTTGCCCGATCGCAAGCCGGCACAACGCCTCGAAGCTGTCGACCATTTCGCCCGTCAAGGCCGCCTCGTCGGCCTGAACCCCGAATGAACGCCTGCCGTCGCCGACGAAACTGGTGAAACGCACGCCCGTCGGATGGCTGGAATCGAGAAAACTGACGGCTACATGGTAGGCGATGCCCTTGCCTTGCCCCGGTAGCGTGCAGAGGAAATTGGATGGTGTGGCAACCTTGTTCATGACGTATGCGCTCACGGGCCGGCGCAAGCGCGCACGGCGGGTTTTGACAGGTAGACCGGCAGGGCGGGCATTGCACGGCGCGGTCCCGTTTCCTCTTGCTTCCCATTGCCTGGCGGCGGCCGGGCCAGCCCTACGATACCAGCTGGCACCACCACCAGCATAACGGCAAGCGCGGGCAACGCCGCGCTACTGGACCAGATCCTGCCGGCGCAGCGTTACAGCGTAGCGACAGACTCCCCGGGGATCAGTCCGTTAATAATATCTTCACCAAACTTCACGGCCCCCCTGCGCGCCGTGCCGATATTTTCCCAAGGCGTGCTTTCCAGGCGGAACACGCGCGTGCGTTCACCGCCGGGCCGATGGCCTTCGCGGCAGATCACCACGGACGCATTGAAGCTGCGATCCGGCTTGGTCCTCGGCCAGGATTGCGCGGGCTGGATCTTGTACACCAGCGGATAGAGGTCGAAACCCTTGTAGCAGGCGGAAGGCGTATTGTTCATGTGGTGCTCCAGGCGGCTGGATGCCGCAACTGGCCTTGTGCCGGTTCGCTTGCAATGGACAATGTCGAGACCCAATGCGCCAGCGCGCGGGCAAGCTAGGGAGCCATCAGGCGATCGACGACAATCACGATCGCTTTCCCTGGCTTGTCCTGCTTGCAATGGACGCCAAGGCGTGCGCGCAGATACCGGTCAAGGCTGCGTTGTAGTTGATATAAGGCGCCCTGGTCCGCATTGCTCAATTGCTCTGCGACGTCCTGCGCCATCTCGATTTCAAGCGCCCTGGCTGGCCAGGTAAGACTCCCGGCATCAGGGATCTGCCAGTTTGCCGTCACCGCGCGTTGCCCTGCCGGCCAGATCCTGACGTCTTGCCCGGTGATCTCGTCAAGGACGGGCTTTATGAAGGCAACAAGATCTAGCATGACGCCGCACCGGCGACCGATCGGCGCGCCGTCGCTCCGACGGACAAGCAGGACATCGCGCGGACCTCGTCAAGTGGCGACGATGCAGCGGTGGCTGGCAGCTCGGCCAAGCCATGGACGGGCGAGGACATGGCAGGCGCGCCTGCGTCATCCTCGTGCAACGACGGACATTGCCGCATATCGCTCCAGGCGTCAGAGCGAAACGACGGATTGCCCGGGAATCGCGCCGTTGATGATGTCCTCGGCGTAGCGAACGACACCACGACGCGCAGCGCCAACGTTGTCCCACGGCACCGTGTCGAGGCGGAACGTACGGGCCTGCGTTCCCTCGGGCTCGCCACCTTCGCGGCAGATCACGACGGCGGCATCGAAGGTGCGGTCTGGCCTGCGTTCCGGCCAGGTACGCACCACGGCGTGCTTGTACACGAGAGGGTATAAGTCGAACCCTTTGTAGCTGGCAATCGGATTGACGTCCATGATGCACTCCACAGTTCCACCGAGTCCCACTCTACTCCTATTGAGCGCCGCTCCATGACCTTTATTTTGGCCGAGCGGGCAGGACTGGCGCGGAAGCGGGAGCGGCCGCCGGGACAGCCGACGGCGTGGCTGCGGCATTGCCGACGGCGGCGCCAGCGGTAACGGGTGGCGTAGCGGCGGCGGGAGTGGCGGCAGCACCAGGCGCGGTCCGTGCGGGCTTTGCCGCCACAGGCTCGGTCAGGGTCAGCAGCATGTCCGCATACCAGGCAGAGTTCAGCCCGAGCACTTCGTCCTCCGCCAGGTCGCGCGAGCCGACGTCGAAGCGAGCGGAGTGGATGCCAAGCAGCATCCACGGCAGGTCCAGCTTGTCGCCCCGGCCATCGCGCATGCGCGAGACCACGAGCGCGCCGCTGGTGCCGCGGTGCGTCCTGGCATCGGTCAGGAAAAAACCCTGGCCCTGAAAGCGCAGTCCGTACGCGGATGCGACCACGGCCTGGCGTGCAACAGGCAGATGATGGAGCGCGTCATGAAAACCCAGTGGAAATCCAACGATCAACAGGGAGTCGCCCACCTCGACGCGATCGGAAGGCTGAGCCAGATGCTCCGGCGTGAAAGCCCGGTAAAGCAGCTTGGGCGGCAACGCCTTGCGCTCGATCTCCACCACAGCGACATCGACCGGGCCGCCGCCGTCCTCGCCTTCGCGCCAGACGGCAAGCCCGTCACGGTACAGCGGAATCGAAAAGCCGATCGAGTCGGCCATGTTTTCCGGCTGGCTGTGCAGTTCGATCTCGATACGGTCCGGGTGGTGCTTGCTTGGCTCGTCGAACACCACATGGCGGCTGGTCACCACAAAGAGCCGGCCATCGCGCTCGAAAAAGAATCCGCTCGCGTTGCTCAGCGGCTGCCGGCCCTCGAAGGACGAGACCCGGACGGCGGCCAGAAGGATGGATTCAACCATAGGCATGATGTCTTATGCGCTTGCGCACCTCGATGATTCCCGGCCGGTAAAAAAAAAGCCCCGCTAAGCGGGGCTTTTTTCTAGGCGATTCGAATCGGCTCGATTAGATCGGCTCGATCTTGGTCGCTGCGGGGCCCTTTTGGCCAACGCCTGCGACGTAACGCACTTTCTGGCCTTCTTGCAGCGACTTGAAACCGCCGCCTTGAATTTCCGAGAAATGCGCGAACAGGTCGTTGCCGCCTGCGTCAGGGGTGATGAAGCCGAAGCCCTTGGAGTCGTTGAACCACTTGACGGTACCGGTTTCCATGCTGGATATCCTTTAAACCTTAAAAGTTCTGGATGAGCCTGATGCTCACCAGGCATGACGATCAAGGAAGGAACATGGAGCAAACGAATCGCCGCTTGGAGGGGACGATCCATAACATCTGAGTAACCGCTTGAAAGATCCTGCACCAACGTTTATACAGGGATGGGATAGGCATGTCAACTCACCGAAGAGAAAAGTGCCTCATTGATTGCAAGCACGGTCTTCTCCACGCCTCGCGCGCGCGCCCACGTGCGTGAACAGACATAAGCTTGCGGCGGCGGTTTATAGCAGCATGAACGTGCTACAGTCACCCACCTTCCGCCGCCGGATTCCGCATGTCGCCTTGCCCAGCCTGCCTCGCCATCGACACCAACCGTGGTGACTCGCCAGGCCACGCGTTGCTAAGGATCACCGACACGCAGCGCATCAAGGTGCCGCGGCGCCCTGCGATGACGGTCAGCACCTTTGTGTGCCAGGCCTGCGGCACCGGCTGGATCTATCGCGACGGAAAGAACGTCGACGCGCAAGGCTGGCAACTGGCGCCGCAGCAGGCCCCGGTCCCGGACCTTCAATGATGCAGGCTCGCGCCAGCATCGAAGCGGCGCCATAGCACCACACCAACAAGACGAAGACGGGCCCGACAGGCCCCGCAAGCCCGGCAGCTGGCACCACCGCTGCCGCGTCTTTCACGCGAGACGGCGCCGCACGCCCACACCAGCTGGCCGCGGCGGCACGCATCACGCCACGCGGCACCCCTTCAGGAACAGGATGACCCAGCGCATCGGACTATTTTTCACCGTCAGCCTGCTGCGTTTGCTCGCCGCCTTGCCCTATAGCGTGTGTGCCCGCGTCGGCATGAGCCTGGGCGCCCTGCTCTATCGCATTCCAAGCCGGCGCCGCAGTGTCGTCCAGACCAACCTGCGGCTTTGCTTTCCCGACCAGAGCGAAGCGCATCGGCATGCCCTGGGGCAGGCGCATTTCAGCCACGTGATTCGGAGCTACCTGGAACGCGGCGTGCAATGGTATGGCTGTGCCGGCAAGCTCAATGACCTGGTCGAGCTGGAGTCCGCCATCGAGCTCGGCAACACCGAGGCCGGGCCGACCATCTTCCTGGGATTCCATTTCGTGGCGATCGAGGCCGGCTGCATGTTCTACTCGATCAAGCATCCGGTGGCCTCGCTCTACTCGAAGATGTCGAACCCGTTGCTGGAACAACTCGCCAAGCGGCAGCGCGCCAGGTTCGGCACGGAGATGATCCCGCGCAATGGCAGCGTGCGCCAGGCCTTGCGCACGCTCAAGTCGGGCACGCCGCTGATGCTCGCGGCGGACATGGATTTCGGCTTGCGCGATTCGGTATTCGTGCCGTTTTTCAACGTCGCCGCTTGCACGCTCACCTCGGTGTCGCGTCTCGCCGCGCTCAGCGGCGCGCGCGTCGTGCCCTTCACCACCTCTGTCCTGCCTGGCTACCGCGGCTACAAGCTGAAGATATTCGATGCGCTGGCGGGCTACCCCTGCGGCGACGAGAAGGCTGACGCGCTGCGCATGAACGCGTTCCTGGAGCAGCAGGTCCGCGCCATGCCGGAGCAATACTACTGGGTGCATCGCCGCTTCAAGCACCGCCCCGAGGGCGAAGCGCCTGTCTACTGAGATGCCTGGCGCGGCGCGAGCGCGCCGCCCGCGTTCCCTTCAGCCTTCGTAGCCATCCAGGCCCACGCGATAAAGCGTGGCGCCGACCGTCTCCAGCAATGCGCGCGCCGCGTCGGAAAACGGCTCGCTGGCAAGCAGCGCGGCCAGGCCGGCCACGGCGTCGTCCACCGATAGCTCCACCGTGTCGTCGTTGGCGATGCGCTCGAAGGTGCTGATCACTACTGTCGGATCCATCCAGATTCCCCTGCAAAAGTCGAACTCTGCCGCCCGGGCCTGATGCCCAGGCTAGCCAGCTGCGCGCATGGTAGCACCCCGGCACGGCCGGTCAGCGCTTTGGCGGCAAGGCGCCGTGCTACCGGTTTGCCGGCAACGCCGCCAGGCCATCCAGCAGCGCCTTGTGGAACGCCACTGGATCTTGCATCTGCGGCGCGTGGCCCAACTCGGGAAACTCCACCAGCCTGGCGTTCGGCAGCGCCTTCAAGGTGCGCTGCGCCAGCACCGGATAGTTGCCGACCTTGGCGCGGACCTCCGGCGGTGCCGTGTCCTTGGCGATGGCCGTCGTGTCCCTGTCGCCGATCAGCAGCAAGGTTGGCGTCTTCAACGCGCCCAACTCGTACACGACCGGCTGCGTGAAGATCATGTCGTAGATCAGCGCGGAGTTCCAGGCCACCTGCTGCTTGCCCGGGCCGCGGTTCATGCCCGCCAGCATCTGCACCCAGGGCTCGTACTCGGGGCGCCATGTGCCGACATAGTAGGTAGCCTGTTCGTAGCTGCGGATCTTGTCAGCATTGGTGGCAAGCTCACGGGCATACCATTGGTCCACCGACAAGGACGGCACGCCCAACGCCTTCCAATCCTCCAGTCCGATCGGGTTGACGAGCGCAAGCTGCTCGGTTTGCTGCGGGTACATCAGCGCATAGCGCATCGCCAGCATGCCGCCCGTGGAATGCCCGATCACCGTCGCCTGCCGGATTCCGATGGACTCCAGCAAGGCGTGGGTGTTGCGCGCCAGTTGCTGGAAACTGTATTGATAGTGCGCCGGCTTGCTGGATTTGCAAAAGCCGATCTGGTCCGGCGCAATGACGCGATACCCGGCCGTGCTGAGCACCTTGATCGTGTCGCCCCAGGTCGCCGCGCAGAAGTTCTTTCCATGCAGCAACACCGCGATGCGGCCGTTGGCATGCTCGGGCTTGATGTCCATGTAAGCCATGTGCATCGCTTCGCCTTGCGAGGTGAACGCGAACTGCTGGACCGGCGCCGGATAGTCGAAGCCTTGCAGCTCGGGGCCATACACGGGGCCATCGTCCGTGGCCGCCAGCGCGGCCGGCGGGACGGCAACGGCTGCCGCCGTGAGCAAGGCAAGCAGGAATTGGCGATGAAACGTCATGAGCATGGTCTCGGCTATCGAAGAAAAAAAGACGGCGGCATTACGCGGCCAGCCGCGCGCGCTCCGGCGGCGCGGCAAAGTCCAGCACAGGCCCTGCCGGCACCACGCCGCTCGGGTTGATAGAGCGGTGGCTTTCATAGTAGTGGCGCTTGATATGGTCGATATTGACCGTCGCCGCAATCCCCGGCAACTGGTAGATGTCGCGCGTAAAGCCAGACAGGTTCGGGTAGTCGGCGATGCGCCGCAGGTTGCACTTGAAGTGCCCCACGTAGACCGCGTCAAAGCGCACCAGCGTCGTGAACAGGCGGATGTCGGCCTCGGTAATCTGATCGCCCAGCAGGAAGCGGCGCGTGGCGAGCCGCGCCTCGAGCCAGTCGAGCGTGTCGAACAACGGCGTCACCGCTTCTTCATACGCGCCCTGCGTGGTGGCAAAGCCGGATTTGTAGACACCGTTGTTGAGCGTGTCGTACACCCGTGCGTTGACTTCGTCGATTTCCGCGCGCAGCGCCGCCGGATAATAGTCGCCCGACTTGGCGCCAACATCGTCGAAGGCGGTGTTGAACATGCGGATGATCTCCGACGACTCGTTGCTGACGATGGTTCCCCGCTGCTTGTCCCACAGCACCGGCACGGTGACGCGCCCGGTGTAGTCGGGATCGGCGCCAGTGTAGACCTGGTGCAGGAGCCGCGCGCCGTTGACCGTGTCCGGCACGACGCCCGGGCCCTCGGCGAACGTCCAGCCCTCGCCGAGCATCAGCCAGTGCACCGTGGAGACGCTGATCATCCCCTCCAGCCCTTTGAGCGCGCGCATGATCAGCGTGCGGTGCGCCCACGGGCAGGCCAGGCTCACGTACAGGTGATAGCGCCCGGCCTCGGCCTTGAAGCCACCGGTGCCGCTTGGGCCGGCGGCGCCATCGGACGTCACCCAGTTGCGAAAGGCGGCGTCCTTGCGAACGAAGCGCCCGCCGGTGGATGCCGTGTCATACCAGCGGTCTTGCCATTTGCCATTGACGAGCAGTCCCATTTCGATACTCCTTCTGATGCGGTGAGGTACGCGTTCTTATTCGGCGCCGACGGGTTGCGACGGCGCATTGATGAAATGCACGATAGCCGGAATGGTCTGCCCCGGCGCTTCCTCCATCAGCCAATGTCCCGAGCCCTTGACAATCACGCCTTGCACATTGGTGGCAACGAGGCGCGCCTGGTCGATCAGGAAATTGCCAGAAGCCTTCTCGCCCGCCAGCACCAGCATGGGCATCGGCAGCGGGTGCTTTGCCAGCGCCGCGAAGTCTTCGGCATCCTGCGGGAATGCACGGAAGAACTCGAATCCCGCGCGCATCCGGCCCGGCCTGGCATAGTTGGCGGCGTAACGCTGGCGGGCGGCTTCCGGCACCGAGTGCTTGGGGTCGGCGGCGAAGTCGTTCCAGAAGTGTTCAAAGTAGGTGCGCTCGCGGCCCTTCACCAGCTTTTCAGGCGTGTCGCCGTAGAAGTTGAAGTGCCACTTGTCGCGCAGCAGCCAGACCTGTTGCCAGTCGCCCACGCCAGGCAGGAACGCGTCCATCAGCGTTACGCTTTCCACTTCGTCCGGGTATTGCGCGGCGTAGGCATAGGCGACCATCAGGCCGATATCATGCCCGACGATGTTGATCTTGCGGTAGCCGAGCGTCTGGACCACGGCGTGGATGTCCTGCGCCATGGTCTTCTTGTCGTAGCCCGACTGCGTAATCGCCGACCCGCCCGCGCCGCGCAGGTCCGGTGCGATGACGGTGCGCTTGTCGCCAAGCTGTGCCATCAGCGGCAGCCACATATGGCTGGATTCCGCATAACCATGCAACAGCACGACCGGTGTGCCGCTGCCGCGCCCGGACTGCAGATAGTGCAGGTCAACGCCATTCGCGTTGATCGTGTGCTGCTGGATCACAGCGTCGCCGCCAGGTTCTGCGGCATGCACGGGCGGCGCGAGCGCGCCGAACACGCCAAACATGAGCAATGCGGCGCCAGCGTACCGTGCCATACGGTGGATGAGGGCCATGACTTTTCTCCGGTGATCGTGCCATGGCAGGACGAACTCTCCTGGCCGACGGCGCTTGCAAACAAAGGGGTTGCGGGAATCGGGTGATGCACTGTGACGAATATTGCGCCGGCACACGTGTTTTGCCGTACGATTTTCCCGATGAACTCGTTCGACGGAGTTGAACATGTTGTCAGAAGACGAACTGGCCTTGCTGGAAGCCATCCGGGACAGCGGCAGCCTGTCGCGCGCCGCGGCGCGCCTGGGCAAGGCGCCATCGACCGTCTCCCACGCCGCCCGGCAACTGGAGGGCCGCTTTGACGCCCTGCTGTTCGACCGCCGCCGCTACCGCCTGCAGCTCACCCCTGCCGGCCACCTGCTAGCCGAAGAGGCCGCGCGCCTGATGCAGGACGTATCGCGCATGACCCAGCGCGTGCGGCAGGTCGCCAGCGGCTGGGAAGACCGCCTGTGGATCGTCACGGATGAAGTGCTCGAGTTCGAATTGCTGATGCCGGTGATCCGCAGCTTCGATGCGCTCAAATCCGGCGTGGCGCTGCGCCTGACCCACGAAGTCCTCAGCGGTACCTGGGAAGCGCTGCGCGACGGCCGCGCCGATGTGATCGTCGGCGCGACCAATGAGCCACCCGCCATCCCCGGCCTGCGCTGGTTCGAGCTCGGCGTGGTCGAATGGGTCTTTGCCGTGGCGCCACGCCACCCGCTTGCCAGCGTAGCCGAGCCACTCACGCGCCAGCATATCTCGGCGCACCGGGGCGTGGCCGTGGCGGATTCATCGCGCGGTAGCGCGGGGCGGGCCTACGGGCTGGTGGGCGGGCAAGCCTCGCTGGCCGTGCCGAGCATGCGCGCCAAGGTCCTGGCGCAGCGCGAGGGGCTGGGCATCGGCTGGCTGCCGCGGCACCGCGTGGCTTCGCTGCTCAGGCATGGGGAGCTGGTGGAAAAGCGCACGGCCGATCCGCGCGAGCCCAACACGCTGTATGTGGCGTGGCGGGGCGACCATGAGGGCCGCGCGCTCGCATGGTGGCTGGACCAGTTTCGCCCGCCGCGGCTGGCGAAGCGCCTGGTGCAGGGCATGGATCTGTTTGCCTGAGCGGGCCCGAACCGGCCCGAACCGGCCCGAACCGGCCGCCAGCAGGATAACCAAGATCAACAAGGTGCCGCCGCTGCAGGCCGTTCCATACCGCTGTGGTTTTGTCGATATGCAGTGAAGATGCCCCTGGTCGGGGAATGAAATCAAAGCCCGGCCACAATGTCGCGAATGGCCGGGACGCCGTCGATTTCAATGGCGCAGCCAGTACCGGCCTGCCAGACGCTGCCAAGGCTGCCACTGCGCAACAGGTGCGGCGGCCAGTCGTCACGGATGGCTTCGGGCCCGGTGAAGCTGTCATCGGGCAAATTCCCCGAGGCGGCCTGATTCCGTGCGCCGGCCAGGCGCTTGAACGACACCCGGATGCGACCCCGCCAGCCGGGTCGATGGCTGGCCCACAGGGCATCGACCGCCGCGGCCAGGCCCGATCGGTCCGGCAGGCGGGTGTGGTCATGCACCAGCTGCACCAGATCGGTGAGCCAGTGCGCCGGTGCGCTGAGGAGCTGCTCGGCCCATTGGGCGCTGACGCTCTGCCATACCACCAGCGGGTAGCGGCACCCCACCCGGTCCCGGGACGCGGCCACGACACCGATCAGGTAGCTGCCCTCGCCGGGGAACTTCAGGCCGCGCGTGCGCAGGATGAAATGACACGGCTCAGCCGCGCGCAATCGGGCTTGGCCCGTGAGGCTGGGTGGCGTCAGATGCAACCAATGCGGCGCATGGCCGACGATGGAAAGCGCTGGCGTCCGCACCGGGGCTTCGGCGTGCCCGGGGTCGAACCAGTTCCGCCACATCGCCACATGGGCCAGGGGCGCATTGTGGCGAACAAAGTCCCCTTGCGCAGGCAGCTTGCCGAAAATCGACGGTGCCGTAATCACCCCGACCTCCCCGGACACTGGAAGCCCTGCAGCAAGGCGGTGGTCCATGGATTCGCGAGGCTGCCGGTGTTGATGTCGAGCTTCGCCTTGCGGCCGTCAAAGTCATACTCGGCCATGAAGTGGCTGGCTGTCGCCGAGCCGGCCAGCTTACCCTTGGCAATCACGCGCATCAGGGCCCAGGGGCCGTTGGCGGTCAACGTCGAGGTGTCGGGGCGGATGCGCGGGCTGGCGGTGATCTCGGCACCCTGCCCGCCGCGCGGGCCAGGCCATGTCACCTTGAGCGGGATCACCGGGCCGTGCACGTAGCGCTGGCTCTGCCCATCGAAATCCATGTTCAGCTCGACGATTTCGGGATCGAGCTCTATGACCTTCAGGTCGACCTTCCAGGCCATCTTCTTTGCGCCCGGATCACGGAAAAACACCTCCCGGATTTCCTTGGCGCGCTGGAACGGCACCAGGCTCGGGCCGGCCACCGGTGGCACGTCGGGCGCGGTCAGCTTGTAGCGCCACGGCGAGATGGTGGTATCCACGTGTGGAGCCAGTACCTTCTGGAAGAAGTCGTCCAGCACACCCCCGGTCGCGAAGATGCGCGCAAGATCCTCCGGATCCACGTCCTGCATCGACGTCGGCGTGAACGGATACTTGCCGTCGACGGCACTGCGGCAACTCTCGCCGATCACAGCATCCATCTGGGCGATCAGGATGTCGCCGACGCCCTTGTTGACATCCCGGGTGCCCTGCACGACGAGATCGGCCAGCACCGCCTTGAAGGGCGCGGGCAGCTTGGCCGCCTCCATGCGCAACTGCGCCCCGGCATCTGACGGGGGCGGCAGGTTCCGGGTGTTCAGCGCATTGTTGGCCACTACCAGACTGGTGTAATAGGCGTTGACCATGCCGGCTATCGCATCGAGTTGCGGCTTCCCGGCCGCAGCCTGCGCACCCGGGTTGGCGGCATCGGCCTGGCCAGTCACCACTTCGCGCAGCGCGGCGAAGCGGTTGTCGACCACCTCGCGCTCCTGGCGAGCCTCGGCGCGCGCGGTCAGTGCGCTGACCGTGCCGGATGTCTTGTCCAGCGCGGACAGCGCCTTCTCCGCCAGGGACTTGTCCTCGGGATCCACCGGACGGCTCAGCGTGGTTTCCTGCACCGCTGCCCGGCCCAGCCGGGCCAGCGGCGAGTCCGGCGCGGCGAAATTGCGCAGGATCTCCAGGTCAAAGGCCAGGTTGTCGCCGGTCACCGTCCGGATATCGCCCAGGAATGCCTCCCAGTGCCGCGCATACTCGCTCAGGTACAGGCGCCGAATCTCGCGCGTCAGGGGATCGTTGCCGGTCAGCTTGCCCGCGGCGCGCTCAAGCGTTTTTTTTTGAGCGCCGAGTCCCGTGCCCCTGCCCATTACCCAAGTGTCGACCGCCTGTGCCTTGCCGACGAATTCCGGCAGGCGCGCATTGAACAGGTCGTGGTAGCCGGCGTAGGTGAAGAGCCCAGGGATGCCCCGCTCCAGCGGCTCACCACTGGCTCGGGTGAAGACCGTGCCAGCCTGCGGCCCGACCGCCCGCACCAGCGTGAAATCCTGCGGCGCCTCCTCCATCATGGCCGCCTTGGCGCGGTCGTAGAGGCGTTCGACGGAAGTATTTCCATCCAGGAAATCCCGCGCCGAGCGGATCAGCGCCTCGTTCCTGGCATAAGGCGACTGCACCGCGCGGCTGCCGTCCAGCAGGCTGTCCAGGTGCCCGATCACTGCCACCCGGCCGCCGAAGGCGTCCGCCCCGTTGCCGGCTGCCCAGTCGCTTTGCAGCCAGCTACGCACGTCGGACGCGTTGAACTTGTCCTTGTCGTGCAGCATCAGGTAGACCCGCAAGGTGTCGTAGGTCTGCTTGGCGTCGCGTCGATTGACCGCGGTGGACAGCACGGATTCGACCCGACCTACCAGGTATGGCACCAGCAGGTTGTCCTGCAATCTCGTATGGGTCTGGGTCGCAAAGCCCAGCACCGGCGGCACGCTGTAGAGGCCATACCGCCAGTCGACAGACGGATCGGCCTGATTCAGGCTGGCGTAGGCGGGCAGGTCGCGGGCCGCGGCCAGCACCTCGGGCATCGCATCCGGCTGCGGCTTCTTGTAGTATGCCGTCACCGTCGCGGCCAGCCCCCTGCCTTTCTCCTGCACCACGTCCAGATAGTTATGGTTGTGGCCGAAGCTGGTATAGAGCGCACCGGCCAGCCACAGGAAGATCACCACTACCAGCGCGTGGCCGAGCAGGCGCAGCAGGCGGAAGCGGAATTCCCAGCGCAGGTTCGGCTTCACCAGGTTCGCCTCGGGCACGATGATGCGCTTGAGAACATCCGACAGGAAGTAGCTGCGGTTGCCGGTGGTCTCCCCGCCGGCGTCCTGCGCTGCTTGCGCGCCTGGCTTGGTCGTGCGAAGTAGCTGCCGGATCAGTGTGCTGGCATCCGCGACAACCGACTGCGCGGTCTGCGTTGCGCTGGTGAAGTACACACCGCGCAGCATGGCGTTTCGCTCGGTATCGTCGTAGCGGGAATCCAGAAAGATCTGTTCCAGCATCGCGACAAGCGGTTCCGTCAGGCACCCAAACTCATCGCTCAAGCCGTAGAGCGCCTTGCGCCGGCCCAGATCAACCTCCTCGGACAGGCGCCCCCCCAGCCCGACCTCCAACCGCGTCACCAATGACTGCATCTCCTCGCGGCACTGCGCAGCGGCATTCACCGCCGGCTGCCCCCGCCGCCGCTTGCCCGCGACCGGCAAGGTGAAGCCCCAGGGCTGGGCCCGCCCTTCGCTGGTCAGGTACTGGAAGTATTCGGTAAAGCCGGCAAGCTGATCGAGCTTGGTCACCACCAGATAGATGGGGAACTGGATGCCCAGTTCCTCACGCAGTTCGGCCAGGCGCGCCCGAATCCTGGCCGCTTCAGCAACCCGCTCCTCAGCGGAATGCCGAAGCAGGTCCGCCACGCTGATCGTCACCAGCGCACCGTTGATCGGGGCGCGGGCACGGTGTTTGCGCAGCAGGCCAAGAAAGCCCTTCCATTCGGCCAGCTCGATCGCCGAACCCGACTTTTGCGCCGTGTAGCGGCCTGCCGTGTCGATCAGGACCGCCTCGTTGGTGAACCACCAGTTCGTCTGCTCGGTGCGCTGCCGTACGCGAGCCGCCGCGCTCATTTGCTCGGCAATCGGGAAATGCAGCCCGGCGTTCAACAAGGCCGTCGTCTTGCCAGAACCTGGCACGCCGACCATCATGTACCAGGGCAGTTCGTGGAGGTAGCGCCGTCCCTCGAACAGCCGGCCGATCCGGCTGCCGGTGCGCATGCCCTTAAGCTGGCGCAGCGCTGTCTGGATGGCTGTGTTCAGCGTGGCGATTTCATCCTTGGCCGCCACTTCCTGGCGCTTGCCGCCAACATTCAGCAGGCCTTCCACGAACGTCTCATGCGTGCGGGCATGCTGCCAAAGCAGGTACAAGAGATACGCGGCGAACAGGAAAACGATCACCGAGATCAGCAGGATGCGGACCGAACTCGGTTCCAGCGGATGGCTGGCCCCAACGGCAAGTAGCGGCCCCGCATGCCAGATCAGCAGGCAAAGCGCGGCGACCCCGGTGGTGGAGACCGGCCAGCCAAGCAGCCAGAACAGCGCAAGCGCCATCAGCAGGACGATGACCGTGACACGTGCGCCGATCCCCGCCAGCGGATGCATGCCATTGAATCCAAGCAGCGGCCCGATAAACCAGATGGCTGCCGCCACCAGAAGCACGGCGACAAGTGCGAGCGTCTGCCAGGAGACGAGCGCGCCCCGGATACGTTTCAGAAATTCCATGCCTTGACCCCGGTCACTGTGTAACGACGATCTCAGCCCGGCGATTCTTCGCTCGGGCTGCCGGCGTCTTGTTGTCGACAAGTGGCTCGGTATCGCCCTTGCCAATGGCTTCGAGGCGCCCCTTGGCCACGCCCTTGCTGGCCAGGTACTCCGTCACGGTCGCGGCACGCTCCTCGGACAACGCCTGATTCGAGGGGAACCTGGCCGTCTTGATGGGAGCGTTGTCGCTGTGGCCGATGACGATCACCTTGCCGGAGACCTTGCTGATCTCCCCTGCGACCTTGTCCAGCAGCGGCAAGATCTTGCCGCTTACCTCGGCCCGCCCGCCGCCGAACATGTCGTCACCGCGGAAGGTCACGGCACTACGCGCCGCGTCCTCCTGCACGCTGACGACCCCACGCGCAATCTCGTCCTTGAGCAGCTCAGCCAGGCGCAGCGCCTTGGGCGGCTCCGGCGGTGTGATCATCCCAATGGCAAGGATCTGTCGCTCGAGATCGTGCGTGCGGAGCAACAGCTGGTACTTGTACCAGGCGAACAAGCCACAGAGCGCCAGGGTCAGCACCAAGGCCGTGACCCAGACCGGCACCGTGCGTAGTCGGCTGAGTCGTCCTGCGTCAGCGCCACGCCAGTTGGCCGAAAGCTCGCGCGGCACGCTCTCGCGTGCGCCACTGATCATGTGGTAGAGGCGCTGGCGGATCACATCGAGCTGACGATCACCATCGATGTGGCCGGCATATCGGCCGCGGAATCCGAGTGACAGCATGTGATAGATCACCTCGATCAAGTCCAGATGCTCCGTCGGGGAGTCCACCAGGCGGCCCAACACCTGGAACACCTTTTCGCCACCGCCATTCTCGCCGTGCAACTGGATCAGCAAACTGTTGTCAGCCCACGCATGCTGGCCCCACGGCATGCCATTCGCCGCTTCGTCCAGCGCCGTGCACAAGCTGTAGCGCGCCGCGAGGATATGCTCTCGCCGGATATTGGCGCGCTCGCAGATCGCCTGGAAATCCTGTGCTTCCCGCACCAGAAGCGATTTCAGGGTCACCATCTGGTCTTGCCGCAGCGATGCCGGCAGGTCCGCCAACGCGCGCAGCAGCGGCCTCGCCGCAGCCAGCAGCGGGTTGGCCGTGCGCAAGATTTCCTCGACCCGTTGCTCAATAGGCTTACGGAAGGTGCGCAGCGCTGGCTCCTGCTCCGCGGCACGCGGTTCCGCTTGATTCGTCCCCGCTGGAGCTTGCCCGGCCAGATCAACGACCGGACCATCTCCGGAGAATATCGGCCGATTCGTCATTGCCGCACCCCCCACAACTCCATGCGCAGCCCAGGGAAATTCCCGGCCACATGCATCGCCAGGCCACCATGGCGCTCAACCTCCTCCCACAGCGGATGTTGCTGCGAGAGCTCGAAGTAGATGTGGCCGGCATTGAACGGAATCTGCCGTGGCGGCACGGGCAGCACCTGCAACGGCAGGCCGAGCAAGTGAGAGTGAATCAGGCCCGCGAGGCGATCGGAAGGGCCGACCTTGGTCTGCGCCGGGAATTGCTGTTGCAGCACGTCCGCCGGAACTTGAGCGGTCACGGCGAGCACAAAGGTGCCAAAGCGTTTGAAGTCGTTCGGGTCAATCACGGCCAGCCGGATCCCGTTTGGCTGCGGCTTAAGGTCAATGCGCTGGGCCGCCCGCTCCAGGACCACATTGAGCAGGAAGCGCAGATCGTCGATCAATGGCTTCAAGCAAAGGTGCGGGGCATCATGACGGTAGGCATCGAGCCGCAAAGGCCGCCGCGTCTCGGTACGCACGAAAGTCGACAACTCTCCCGATAGCGCCGCCAGGTGCACATAGAGAAGCTCCGGCGATGCTGCTTTCGCGGCAAGCAGATGGGTCAGTATCGCCTCGTACCGGTTCAGAAGCTGGAGGATCAGATATTCGGATATCTCCGCTGCGTCGCCGCCGCGCATGGTGGCTGCGGACAAGCGCCGCGCCAGGGAATCGGCCCGCAAGTGCAGCAGGCCGTGGATCTCGGTAAGCCAGGTATTCAGTAGCGTGCTGGCCGTATAGACGTTGACCGGCGGAATCAATCCGGCATCCAGCCGGGCACTGCCGTCTGCCCGGATCTCGGTCACCCTGGCCAGTGGCAGTCCAAGCCAGGACGTTGAAAGTTCCTTCCCGGGGAGCAACCGCAGACGCAGGTTCGCCAGTTGCACCAGCTTCGGCCCCTGTGCGATGGAGTTTGCATCCAGCAATTCCTTCTCGAAGGCTCGATACCGTGCCAGGGAATCCGCACCATCCTCGAAGTTCGTCTCTTCGGCGTTTGGCGTCCGAATCGGTACCGCCAGATAAATGATCTGATTCAGGTGTTCATGCTGCAGCGCCAGTGGCGCCGGCAACGCTGCATGCCCTGGCGCCTCGAACGGTGTTCCGTCCTGGAAGATGCCGGCAACCCCTGAAACCACCAGCTTACCCAGCGCCAGCGCCTCGGTATCAATGGCGAATTGATGGAACCCCCAGAAGAACGGGCTAAGGGCAGCGCTGCGCTTGTGTGCGTAGTGCTCCAGATAGCGCTCCTGCTGCTGGAAGAGTTGTGGGCGCAGGAAAAGTCCTTCGCTCCAGATGACCTTGTTGTACCAGCTCATGAATTCAATCCGGTTTGGAAATGGTGATGGTCTGCTGGTCCAACGAGACTTGCAGTTTGACCTTGCGCGCGGGAATTGCCGTGCGATACCACGCCGCTTCCGGCGCCGGTGGCAATTTGTGGACCGCTCTCCAGGTAGCTTTGCCAAGCTCCCTGTAGCCAACCAGAATGCCGAGGGCCTGCGTCTCCGGGTTGAGCTTGCGCTCGATGTCCCGTGACTCGCCGGGACGGAGGATGAACTCGTCCCGCACCAGCAGATCCTGCATCAGCAGCGTCTTGTCTGCCGTCTCCAGCGAGAAGTAGTCCGCCTTCTCAAAGGCGCCGTCGGTCTTGAGTTCATAGACGCGAACCAGGACCGGAGACGGCCTGCCCTTGTCATCGGGGTTGACGGTGTCTTTGGCGGCCACCGCCAGATCCAGCTTCATCTGCTCGCGCTGGGCGGGCGTGGTAGAGCAGGCAGCAAGCGACAGCAGTACAACGCCAGCTAGCGACTGCCAGCGGACCCATCCGCCGCCCGCCGCGGGCATGCGCCATGGCTTCATGAATGCCTTCATGCCCGCGCCTCATGACTGCCGATCAGCGCGCAGCCGCATTCGGTCAGGTCGCCCGCGCAGGCGCCGGGTATGCCGCCCACCTTGTAACGCCCGGCCACCTGCACAATCCGGTTGATGCCGTGCGGGCGCCCGTCGGGGTAGCTCTGCGGACATCGCACCAGATCGCCCAGGCGGGCGATAGCTTTGCCTTTGATCTTGCTGGTCGGCGAACCACTGATCACCACGCCGCCATGGGTGGTGATGTCGCCTACTGTAATGATGTCCGCGGACATGAAAGACTCCTGTCTGTCTGGTTTCTACACGGCAGCCTGGGCTACCCCCATGCATCCCGTTTCTCATCCAGCTCGTTTGCCAAACCACGGCCAATACGCGCTGCCCTCGCCGCGCGCGCGGTCCCATGTCGTCACCGGCGGTTGTGGCTGCCAGCCCGGCGGCGGTGCAATCAGCACCGCCCACGCATCGTCCGGGTTGGCCAGACTCGTCACCACCGCGCTCTTGCCGCTCTGGTTGGCATAGGCCGCCGCAAACGCCGCGTTGACAGCGAAGCTGGCCGCGCCGGCTGGCCCCACCATCTGCTCCGACACGCTGTGCACCGCATCGATCTGGTCCAGATCCGGCCACTGACGGTGCAGCGCCTCGCGCAAGGCCCGGGTCTGCGCCACGATCTGCGGCGACTTGGGATGCACGTCGTGATAGACCCGCTGCACCGGGCTGGCCTGCGGCGCCTGCGCGGCCGCTGCCTTGAGCAGGTCGTTCCATGCCCCGCCGGGATTGGCCGCGTTGGCGTGGATGCCGCCCTCGCGTTGCTGCGGCGCGTAGATGGCCGCCAG
>NZ_JBXASU010000037.1:39499-64067 GCF_058809705.1 Cupriavidus sp. MPR-AND1C
GGTACTCCGCGCATTGGCTTGCCATCCAGGCCTATATGCATGGTGACCCAGTAGTCGCGCATGCGTTCCTCGGCGTGCGCCGCATCGTAGGCGATCACACTTGGCGCTGGCACGCCCGCGCGGCTCTGCATCCATAGCACCTCACGTTCGGTCGAATTCGGCGTTTCGCTGAGATAGGTTGGCGTGCCGATCCAGCGTTGCGCGACGCCCGCAAAGACGCGCGTGTCCATATAGTCCGGCCGGTCAGTGCCCTGGCGCACCGAATAAAAATAGTTTGGATCGCTCGCGTAGGTATCGAGCGTGCGAAGTGGGTTATCGAGCAAATCGCCCAAGCCATCCCTATAGCGAATCTGAAGATTCCGGATATCTTCAACGCGCCTGCCCGGGCTGATCCCGTTCATCAGCCAGCCCACGGCGTCCCCAAGCTTGAAGCGCGCGGCCTCCGTGTCGTTCGCATTGGGCTGCGCCAGCCCCTGCGCCCACAGCAGGTTCCATTGGGTCGGGTAGCCGCGACGCATCAGCGGGTTCAGCCATTGCACCCCCAGCACCAGCGCGGCTGGCGCTGAGGAGGGATCGGTATTGGCGGCAGCCGCTGACAGGCGCGGCCATGCCACGGGCTTACGGGAATAGTTAGACATGTGAGATCCGGACTGGCAGGCAGATAGCAATAGACAGAGGCACGTCACGACCCTGGCAGCAAGGCGCATTCGGAGACGGCGCGAATTGGGCAGCAGGCACATCATTGGCACCTAGGCGACGCGGGGGCCATTGCCGCCCGCGTCATTGTTGGCCTGCAGCGGCCAGGTGTTGCGTTCGCCGTTGATCCGCAATGTCTCAAGGCAATTTCCCGCCCCCTCTCCGACTAGCTGGCTGTTGTACTTGGGCAATTCCCTCAGGTTCGCGCCACCTATCGCTGCAGACGCGTAGTACTGATATTCATTGTCCTTGTCCTTGTCACTACCCACGTCACCCTCCCTGCGCATGCACCACCGCCAATCAGCCATACGCCGTAACTGATTCAGTTCCGCCGCGTTGAAGTAGCACACCCCCACATCCACGTCATAGGCCAGCACGTGTTCGCTATGCACCGGGTTGGTCAGGATGGTCGAGTGGTTGGTGGCCTGCTGGTCCACGCCCTTGGCCAGCAGGCCCATGCGGGTCTCTTGTGCATAGTCCCCAAGCCTGGTGTTCCGGATTTCGCCGCTCTGCTTGGCGTTGAGCTTCTTCACATCCTCCTCGCTGTAGGGCGAGTCCGACTGCAGGCTGCCGTCCTCGCCGTAGATATGCCGCCGCGCCTTCTGCCGGATGGCTGCGTTCTGCTCGTAGCGCATTGCGGCTTCGCTGGCGGCATCGCCGTGTCCGCTGGCACGCTGCCTGGCATAAGGGTCGTCGCTGCCCGCCGCACGGGCGGCATTCAAGGCGTCGGCGGCAGACTCCTTGTGGCGGTTGAATGGCCCTCTCACGCGCGGGTCGTCCGCGCCAGCGGCCGTCTTGAGCCCGCTCGGGGTTTCGCCTTCCCGTTTCTGTCCGTTCCCCCGCGCCAGGTAGAGCGCGCGGGGTTCGATGCCACCACCGGGTACCGCGGGCGCGTTGACCTCCACCGACCACTGCTTCTCCGGGTCTGCGTTGGCATACGCCACCTTGCCTCCCGCGGCAGTGATCCCCTTGAGCACAAGGTGCGTGAGTCCGCCAACCACAGTCACCGCGGCCTTGCCCAGTACGCTGCCACGCGGGTCGTCCCAGATCTCCTGGATCTGGATGCTCAGCCGGTCGGCCTGGGGCTCCCAGAACTGGTTTTGCTCCAGCCGGGCCCCGATCGTATGTTTCCAGTAGTCGTAGCCGAATCCGGAGCAGGCCCCCACCTTGAACGGCTCGCCGCCCGGCAGCATCGCCTGCGCCCAGACCCGCTGGTACAGCACGCCCTCGGCCTTGGTGGCCGCGACTTCATCCGGGCTCAGGCCCAGCCAGCCCATGCCCTGCACCGTCGACACCGAGATCACCCGGTCGTGCGGATTGCAGTAGAGAAAGACCCGCTTGCGCGTGCCGCGCGCACTCCGGTCCTTGTCCGCCTTGCATGCCGCGTCGCCGTTGCGCGGGGCGCCGTTCATGACCTCACGGTTGACTTCCTCGTCATCGGCATGCTTGCCCGGCCCGTTGCGCACCATGTCGAAGAAGGCCGCCAGGCTCTGGACCCGCGCTTCATGCTTGACCCGTCCGCGCATGGTCGTCAGGTCGTACTGGGAGAAATTGTCGATCCTGATTTTCTGCAAGCTGTAGGGCGCGTTCGCCAGCACGTAGGTATCCGCCACGCCCAGCCCCCCGAGATCCGGGTGATTGGCCCCGAAAAATGCCGAGCCGATGCCGATCATGTTGCCCTGGCTGTGGCAGACCACCGTGACCGGGCAGTCCTTGCCGTCGTACCGGGCACGGTGCAGCTCGCGCACGCGCGCTACCAGCTTGGCCAGCCGCCAGGCGGCAAAGGCCTGGTAGTGGCGAGGCGGACAGTCATAGATCAGCCGGTCGCTGGGGTTCATATCCTGCAGCGCCACCCCGAGAAACAGCCCGGTATCGACACCGCCGCCAAACATGTCGGGCAGTGCCGAGCAGCCGTTGGCGAACGGGCCGCCGCCCCAGGCGTCGGCCTCATCGAGCAGGATGTTTCCGCCCACCGTCGCCAGCTCCTCCTTGCTGGCCTTGTAGCCCCAGCGGAAGCGGATCACGGGACTGTAACCATCCATCCGCACAAAGCTGTTGGCACTCAGATCGTCGAGAATGAAGCCGTCGTCGGTCAGCTCCCCCTGATAGGTGGCCGGCTGCAATTGCCCGCTGCCCCTGACGCGAAACACCTGATCGGTGTTGCGTTGCAGGCGGGCGTTGAGGCCGGCGCACAGCCCGGCCTCGCTGTCGTCAAACCATTCGCCCATGGAGTTGACGCCATGCACGTAGATCACCACGCCGGGCAGGCGCGCGGGATAGTCCACGTCCTGCCGCGGGCTTCCCGGCAGGGTCAGCGATTCGGCACTGTAGTCGGCTTGATGGATCATGTGTGGCTCACGATGCAATGGAAATGGTCATGGCGGCGACGGACTGAAACTGGCGGTGCGTCATGGCAGGACTGAGCGTGGGAACTTCTCGCGGTCGAAATCGCGCAGCAGGCCTTCAGTGACTTCCTGATCCGCGCCAGCTGAGAATCTACGCACCTTCGGTCCCCTCGCCGTTCGCCCCTGCCTGCGGCCTTTGCGCGGCAACCGGTCCGCCATCGCCGGCCGGCCCTTTGCCGAAAGTGATCGAGAGCGCTTCCGCCGCGTCGGATGCATAGAGATCCGTTTCGCCTTTGGCATTGCTGACTCCCGTCACCACGCTGCCGTCTGCCTTCACGATCCGGTAGGGCATGTTCGGGACCGACTGGTTGTCGAGCGGGCGTATCAGTCGGAACAAGCGGCCCGTATCGGCGGCTTCAAATCGCGGCAAGGCACCATCGATGCTCTGTGCGGGCGGCACGTCGAAGTCTCCGGTGTTAAGGTGCACGCGCGTCGGCCCGAAGACATCGACGCAGCCATCGGCGATACGGATACCCGCGTTGCCGCTCATGAAGGTGATGCTGGCCTTGGCGTTGAGCAGAATCGCGCCATTGGTGGCCGTCATCGTGATGTCGTTCAACGCATTGGTCATGACGCTGCCGCCCTGCGCTTGCGTGTGGACATTGCCCTTGTGGGCAAGCGTGCGGATGTCACCGCCGTGCGCAAAGCTGCTGATCCCCTGACCGGCGTTGACGATGAACCGCTGTCCCGCCGTCAGGTGCTGGTTCAGCCTGGAGACGGTGTCGATATGCTTGCCGGCATAGGTAGTCAGCACCCTGGGTGTGGCGAACGCCATACCCGCCGGCGCATAGGCGCCGATCAGGGGCTGACCTCCCTCGCCTGGCGCGTCCTTATGATTGTTGGCGCCAGCGTGCCATTCCTTGACAGCCTGTGTGAGCCTGGCCTGCGGCTCGGTGTCGGCGGCCAGCCCTTCATGCGCATGGCCATAGTCGCCCAACGACTTGACCGCCTCCAGCGCCGCTTCCAGGCAACGGGTGAACTCGTCGCGCGACAGGTGCCCACCCACTGCGGCGACCTGTCCTTCCGCGGTAAGGAACAAGCCCTTCCCGCCGCGTACGGTGCCGTGGCCGTCGGTGCGCAGATCAAAGCCTTCGCCGCGCTTGCCCTTGCGCCCGGCATTGTCCGGCACCCCGGTCAGATAGCCCAGATTCAGCTGCGTGGCCTGGTGATCGGAGGACAGTTGCGCCTGTATCTGGTCCTTCGTATCGTCCATCAACAGGTGATTGTGGCGTCCGCCAAACAACTCCTTGCTACGAATTCCCGACAGCGCATGCTGCCCCGGCAGCGCCCACGGCGACATATTGTCCTGGTTCGGTGCCCGCCCGACGATCAGCGGGCAATCCGGATCGCCGTTGAGAAAGGCAACAATGACCTCCTGGCCGATACGCGGAATATGCATGGCGCCAAACTGGTCGCCGGACCAGCCGTTGACGACACGAATCCACGGTGAAGAGTTCTCGTCGTGCTTCCCGTAGCGGTCCCATTCAAACTGAATGTTCACGCTGCCGTGCTCATTGCACCAGATTTCCTGGTTCTTCGGCCCGGTCACGACCGCCCGCTGCAGGCCCGCGACGCGCGGCTTGGCGACCGTGCGCGGCGGACGGAAGACTTCGTCGGTGGGATGCCCCTCAAAAGCCACGCGGCAGGCAAAGCGCTGCCGGCTGCCGGACGCGCCGCCGACGTCCTCCAGGTCGAACGCCGTGCTGGTCACGAGGAACTCCCGGTTCAACGCGGGATTGCCGTGATTGCTCACCATGTAGGTGCAGCCCGGCGCCACGCCACGCAAGGCACCGACACCGCGCACGCGCCGGCCCCGGGCACGGCGCTCCTCCATGCGAATCCTCGCCCGCATGTCGCCTACCGCCGGCTCGACATAGTCGCCCGGGTACTCGTACCGCTCAAAGTCGGCGAAGCCGGTTTCGCGCGGCTGGCTGTTGCCGGTGGTGAGGTCCGCCCGCGGCTTGCGGAAGTCATAGTCATTCAGCGTGACCTTGCCCGTGCGCAAGCGGTTGACAGGATCGAGGCGCACCAGATGTTCCTGGTCCACCTTGAATCCATGCGGATAGATGGGCAGCGTGTGATAGGCCTCACTGGGGAAATTGCGAAACGCTCCGGTTTCGGAAGCCAGGATCAGCCGATGGTGCCCGCCGTCATGCTCAAAGAAGTACGTGATGCCATATTCTTCGGTCAGGCGCTGGATGAAATGGGCATCGGTTTCGCCGCTCTGCACTTCCCAGACCAGCTTGGGGTAGATCGATACGTCAAGACGCTTCTCCACCGAGAACGGATAGTCCGCCAGCACCTCATCCAGGATCTCGATGACGGTCTTCTTCTGGAAGGGCTTGAAATCCGAAGTCTGCGTGGCGAGCCACAACCAGGGCCGCAGCGTGAACCGGTACAGACGATTCTCCGCGGCGCCGCCAACCTGTTCGATCTCCGAGATGACACCCGTGATCTCCCGATGCCCGGCACCAATGCCGCCCAGCAGGCCCGTGCCCATGCCATCGAGCTCCATCGTCACCGTCATCTCGCGCCCGATCATTTCATCGGGGTCCGCCTCGGCGAGGAACTGCTCGGCCGCTGGCGAAACCGGCCGCAGATCCACCTTGTAGGTAAACAGTTCGCTCAACCCTTCATGGCCGGAGAGCCGCACGAATTCCAACTGCGGCTGCCCGAGCAGATCGGGGATGGCCGCACTGGAGACGCTGACTGTCCGGCGCCGTCTTGCATTGAGGTTCCCCACATCGTTTCGCGTGCTCATGAGTCATCTCTCAGGCCAGTGGCCAGAAGTAAAGCGTTGAGCGGAACCCGTAGCTGCTATCCGCATCGGCCATGCCGGCGTAGCCCATATCCTCGTAGCCGAGCTTGCTGTCACGCCACGTCATGCGACGCGTCGAAGCTTCCAGCACACGAACCAGGTCATGCGATCCGAACGCCGAGGCCAGCCAGGCGTTTCGCAGCAAGTCAATGTGCGCGCCGTCGTAGCCGGGCGTCTCGTCAAAGGCAATGATTCCCTGCTCAGCCCGCGTCATCAGATCCCGCAGGCTCGTGACATCAAGCCGACGAGGGGCGCCCAGGCAAGCCGGACCGCTAAGCTGCTCGGCCAGGCGTGCGTGGTTGGTCTCGATCTTCATGCCCTTGTAGCGACCGGCCAGAATCGGCTCGCCGCCGTCCACATGGATGCCGCACTCGATCAACGCAAGGCTCATCCGGATCGCGCAGGCGTTCTCATAAGCCGGATGGTCAACGCGGCTTTCCCAGCCAATCTGGCGGAACAAAGCCAGCCGGGACCGGCGCGGGGCGGCCTCGTCCCCGTGCTCGGGCTTCGGATAGGCATGCCAGAGGTCATCGAAGCGCAGTGAGAGAGCCATGTCCGTTGGTGGTCAGATCAGGTCAGCGATCCCGCCGGCTACGTCAGGCGTGGCCGGCGGGCACAGTCATGACAATCAGGCTTCCTTGTTGCCCTTGATGTCGTAGCCCGCGGTCACGGCGCCGCCGCTGCCGCCCTGGGCGTTCTGCACCACGTACTCCTGCTTGATCTTGGAGAACGACAGCGAGACCTTCTCGCGCATGCGCAACTCGTCATCCACCGAACCCTTCGGGCTCACCTTGGTAACGACCACGTCCGTCATGGTGAGCTTGAGGTATTCGAGCGGATTGCCGCCGGCCTTGCGCACGACCAGCACCGCCTCGTTGATGTGCTTGCCGGTCAGGCAGTACTTCATCAGATTGGGCGAAGCGCGATCGATGAAGTGGTCGAAGGACAGGTCCGACACGGTCGCCTTGCCGGCGCCGCCGCCGCTACCGGCATGCATGGTGGACTGCTGCTCGATGCTCCAGTCCCAGGCCAGCACCTCGATTTCGTTCTTGTGCGAGGTGTCCTGCGACTCGCCGTCGATGCCGTTGATCTTCAGGAAAATGTCCTGTGCCATTGCGAAACTCCTTCACGTTAAGACGGGTACTGCAGACAAGAGCCACAACAAGGCCCCCGCCCCAAAGGGATCAGGGGCGGGGGCGCCTGATGTGGGACTACCGGTACATTTCAGGCCTCGGACGGCTCTCAGGCAGCGTCCTTGACCGATGGCAGGCGCGCCACCAGCCGCAGCGACACCGTCAGGCCTTCGAGCTGGAAGTGCGGGCGCAGGAAGAACTTGGCGCTGTAGTAGCCAGGGTTGCCTTCCATGTCTTCGACGACCACTTCGGCGGCCGCGAGCGGACGGCGGGCCTTGGTCTCCTGCGAGGAGTTGGCCGGGTCGGCGTCGACGTAGTTCATGATCCATTCGTTGAGCCAGCGCTGCATGTCCTCGCGCTCCTTGAAGGCACCGATCTTGTCGCGCACGATGCACTTCAGGTAATGGGCGAAGCGCGAGCAGGCAAACAGGTACGGCAGGCGGGCCGACAGGTTGGCATTGGCGGTGGCGTCGGCGTCGTAATACTCGGCCGGCTTCTGCATCGACTGCGCGCCAATGAAGGCCGCATAGTCGGTGTTCTTGCGGTGGACCAGCGAGATAAAGCCGTTCTTCGACAACTCGGCTTCACGGCGATCGGAGATGGCGATTTCGGTCGGGCACTTCATGTCGAGGCCGCCGTCGTCGGTCGGGAAGGTGTGGCACGGCAGGTTCTCCACCACACCACCGCTCTCCACGCCGCGAATCAGCGTGCACCAGCCGTACAGCTTGAACGAGCGGTTGATGTTCACCGCCATGGCGTAGGCGGCGTTGCTCCACACATACTTGCGGTGGTCGGCGCCGTCGGTGTCTTCCTCGAAGTCGAATTCATCAACCGGGTTGGTCTTGATGCCGTATGGCAAGCGCGACAGGAAGCGCGGCATGGCCAGCCCCACGTAGCGTGCGTCTTCCGAGTTGCGCAGGCCGTTCCACGGCGCGTATTCCAGGTTCTGGAAGATCTTGGACAGGTCGCGCGGGTTGGCCAACTCCTGCCACGAGTCCATCTGCAGCACGGACGGCGATGCGCCGGCGATGAACGGCGCATGGGCGGCCGCCGAAATCTTGGCGAGCGAACCCAGCAGCTCCACGTCGGGCGGGGTGTGGTCGAAGTAGTAGTCGGCGACCAGGCAGCCGTAGGGTTCGCCGCCGAGCTGGCCGTATTCCTCTTCGTAGATGCGCTTGAAGAACGGGCTCTGGTCCCAGCCGATACCCTTGTACCGGCGCAGCGTGCGGCGTAGGTCCTCCTTGGACACATCCATCACGCGGATGCGCAGCTTGTCGTCGGTCTCGGTGTTCGAGACCAGATGATGCAGGCCGCGCCAGGCCGACTCCAGCTTCTGGAAGTCCTGGTGGTGCAGGATCAGGTTGATCTGCTCGGAGAGCTTCGTGTCGATGGCGCCGATGATGGCTTCGATGCTCTTGTACGCATCGTCGCTCATGGTGAACGAACTGGCGAGCGCCTGCTCGGCCAGGGTCTTGACGGCGAGATCGACGGCTTCGCGGGCCTGGTCCGTCTTGGGCGAAAACTCGCGGCCGATCAGTGCGGCGAAGTCCGAATGCTCTGCGTTCGCGAGGGCTTGCTGTTGTGTTTGTTGGGCGGAAGCCATGGAGTCCTTGCTCGATGAGGTTGTTCAGGTAGGCAAGAAGCCGTTCCGGTCAGGACTGAGGCGCCTGGGCGTCGCCATCCGTAGCCTGGGGCTTGGGCGCCTTGGCGAGCGACTGCAGCAGCGCGGGGTCCTGCAGCAGCTGATTGATCAGCGATTCGGCACCCGACTTGCCGTCCATGTACGTCTGCAGGTTCGCGAGTTGCGTTCGGGCTTCCAGCAATTGCCGCAGCGCATCGACCTTGCCGGCCACCGCCGCCGGCGAGAAGTCCTCGATGCTCTCGAACGTCATGTCGACCATCAACTGGCCGCTGCCACCCAGCGTATTGGGAACCGCGAACGCAACGCGAGGCTTCATCGCCTTCATGCGCTCGTCGAAGTTGTCGATATCGATCTCGAGGAACTTGCGGTCGGCGACCGGCGGCAGCGGCTCGGCGGGCTTGCCCGACAGATCGGCCAGGACGCCCATCACGAAGGGCAGCTCGATGCGCTTCTCCGAGCCATAGACCTCGACGTCGTACTCGATCTGCACACGCGGCGCACGATTGCGCGCGATGAATTTCTGCGAACTGTTCACAACAGACATAGGTCTCCTCAATGAGTGACAAGCGGGGTGACAAGCGGGGTTACAAGGACGTGCCGCACGGCGTCAGGCCGCTTCGGCTTCGGGATACGCCGGCCCAACAGCGTCGTGGCCGGCACGGTACTCGGTGTGATAGGTCAGTACGGGCGCATCTGGCGGTTCTTCCGCCAGCCGGATGTCGATCGCGGCCAGCTGGCGCTTCTCGGATATCGCCGACAGCCACAGGCGAGCCAGTTGCGGCTGGACGACCTGCTCGATAAAGCTGATCAAACGGCGAGCGCCGGTTTCGCCAGCCGGGCAGCGCGCCACGATGAACCCGACCACGGCGTCGCCATAGGTGAGCGCAATGCCGTGCTGGTCGTGCATGCGTGCCACGACGCGGCCCAGGTGCAAGCGCACGATGCGGCCGAGGTGTTCGGCGGCAAGCGGCAGGTAGGGCACGATCACCAGGCGGCCGAGGAACGCCGCCGGAAAGACTTTGCGCAGCTCCGGCATCAGCGCGTCGCGCAGCGCGGCGGGCTCCGGCATCCGCGCCGGGTCTTCGCAGAGATGCGCCAGCAGATCCGAGCCTGCGTTGCTGGTCAGCAGCAGGATGGTGTTCCTGAAGTCGATGTGGCGCCCTTCGCCGTCTTCCATGTAGCCCTTGTCGAACACCTGATAGAAGACTTCGTGGACGTCGGAATGCGCCTTCTCGACCTCGTCAAGCAGCACCACGCTGTAGGGCCTGCGGCGCACCGCTTCGGTCAGCACGCCCCCTTCGCCGTAGCCGACATAGCCCGGCGGCGCGCCCTTGAGGGTCGAAACAGTGTGCGGTTCCTGGAATTCGGAGAGGTTGATGGTGATGAGGTTCTGCTCGCCGCCATAGAGGGCATCGGCCAGCGCCAGGGCCGTCTCGGTCTTGCCGACGCCGGAGGGGCCTGCCAGCAGGAACACGCCGACCGGCTTGCAGGGATCGGTCAATTGCGCGCGGGCGGTCTGGACACGCTCGCCGAGCTGGGCCAGCGCGTGGTCCTGGCCGACGACGCGAGTGCCAAGGGTCTGCGGCAACCGCATGACCGTGGCCACCTCGTCCGCGACCATGCGCCCAACCGGGATGCCCGTCCAGTCGGCGACAATGGCTGCGACCACGGCTTCGTCCACTTCCGTGTACACAAGCGGCGCATCCCCTTGCGCCGCGCGAAGGTCGGCTTCGAGCTCGGCCAGAGACTGCTGAACCTGCGCCGTGATCGCCGGCTCGATCGCCGGGGGTTGGACCAGCGCCTGCCGGCGTGCAACCAGGTCGCTCGCCAGGCTTCGCTCGCGCTGCCAGCGCGCTTCGGCCTGCGCCAGGTCGGCATCGATCTGCTCGCGCCGGGCATGTACGACGGCTGTCCGCGCGACATCCGCTTTGCCGAAGCCGGCTTCCCTGGCGAGCAGCGCACGTTCGGCGTCGGCAGCGGCCAAGTGCTGGCGCAGGTGCTCGACTTGCGCCGGTGGGGCGTGCAGCGACAGCGCTACTCGGGCGCAAGCGGTGTCGAGCAGGCTGATGGCCTTGTCCGGCAACTGCCGAGACGGGATATACCGATGGGAGAGCTTGACGGCGGCACGTACCGCTTCGTCGCGGATGAACACCTGGTGGTGCGCCTCGAAGGTGGTGACCAGCCCCCGCACCATGGCGACAGCCTTGGCTTCTTCCGGCTCCATCACCTGCAGGACCTGGAACCGGCGCGTGAGCGCCGGATCTTTCTCGATGTGGCGCTTGTATTCGCTCCAGGTGGTAGCACCGATCGTGCGCAGCGCGCCTCGCGCCAGCGCCGGCTTGAGCAGATTGGCCGCGTCGCCGGTGCCGGCCTGGCCGCCGGCGCCGACCAGCGTGTGGACTTCATCCACAAATAGGATCACCGACTTCTCGGACCTGGCGGCTTCCTCCAGCACGCCTTTGAGCCGCGCCTCGAATTCACCTTTCATGCTGGCGCCGGCCAGCAGCGCCCCGACGTCGAGACTCAGGAGCCGGACATCCTTCAAGCTCGGCGGCACCGTGCCCGCGGCGATGGCCTGGGCGAGCCCCTCGATGACGGCGGTCTTGCCAACCCCAGCCTCTCCCGTCAGGAGCGGATTGTTCTGGCGGCGGCGCAGCAGGATGTCCGTCATGGTGCGGATCTCGTGCTCGCGGCCAATCACCGGATCCAGCCGGCCGGCGCCGGCCTCCTCGGTCAGGTCGCGGCAGTACTGGCCAAGGGCGGACTTGCCGGAACCGGTGGGCGCCATGGCGCCGCTGGCCTCGCCAGGCGTGGCCGGTGCGAGGCCACTACCGTCGTAGGCCGCTTCCCGGCTTTCGGGCGACTGCGCGACCAACGCGGAAACGACTTCGCCCAAGTCATCGGCACGTACCTTCGCGAACTGATTCGAGATGCTCAGCATCGTACGGCGCAATTCCGGCGTCTTGAGCAGTGCGCTCAGCAGGTACGCGCCGCGCACGTGGTCATCGGCGAAGGCAAGTGTCGCGTAGACCCACGCCCTCTCCACGGCGGACTCGATCTGGAACGAGAAGTCGCTGATCGACGTGGCGCCGGCTGGCAGCAACCCCAGCGCGCGCGTCAGGTCGGCGTCCAGGGCGGGCAGGTCGGCGCCGGCATGGCGCAGGATCCGCTGCAGGTCGCCATCAGGGGCCTGCAGCAACTGGTGCAGCCAATGCACAAGCTCCACGTACGGGTTGCCGCGGAGCTTGCAGAAGGCGGTCGCACTTTCGATCGCCTTGAACAGGGTGGGATTGAGTCGGCCGAACAGCGCCTGACGCGAAATGTCCATTTGATGCCTTGCTCTGTTTTTTGAATGATCGACTGCGCCATTCCCAATGGAGTTCTTGATTAACTCTTTTTTAGGATATGGCAAAACCATTCGAGGCGTAAACCCCCTTCCGCGATCATCGCAGAGTGACTTCCATGACCAGACAGGAAGCCTGATTGCCGTGGATTCTTGGCGGTCAAATAGCCAATACGCGCGCGGTTATCACGGAAAGACCACGCCAAGACCACGTCCAGCATGGAGGCGCGACAATTTACGACGATCACGAACCGAGACATGGAAAATTCGGAAATTTCCCAATACTGATTCCGAAAATTGCGGCGTTTTATAGGACAAGTCCTATAAAAATTAGGACGATGGATCATTCATTCAAAGCCACCGCGCAGACCGCGATAAATGACATCATTTTGCATTTTGTCTAGCCGTGATTTTCGATTATCATCGGATCCATTCCTGAACCAATCACTAGCGAGGCAAGGCCATGAGCGACTCGCAGACCCGCCCGGCACGGACCGGCGCCACCGACCCCGGATTCGACCGCGATAGCGCTACGCCCTGGCCTTGGGACACGCCCGGCGGGATGCACCCGGGCACTGCCGATCCGTTCTCGGTGCTGAGACCAGCCGCTGGCGAGCGCGCAGCGCAAGCTGCCGCCCCCGATCGGACTGACGTGATCGAGCAGCTCAAACGCCAGGCCGAGGCGGCGCTGCGCGATCCCGACTACGTGAGCACCCACGCGGAGGCCAGCACCGGGGCGGCATCGGCTGTATCGGCTGTACCGGCGCAGATCGCTCGGAACCCGCTGCAGATGCTCGCACGCGAGGCCGGTGATGCCCACAGCCTGATGGACATGCTTGCCACCGCCAGCCACGCCAACACCCTGATTGGCTCCCCGCAGACCCAGGATGACCACCCGTTCTTTGTGATCCCGCCTGCGCCGGACGTGCTCTGGCTCTTCGCAGGGGACATCGTGCCCACCAGGCGCCGTGACGTCGCCGCTCCCCTTACCCGCCGCGAACACCACCTCATCTCGATGGATAGCGCCTACCGCCCTGCACAGGCACAAACGCAAACGCAAACGCAAACGCAAACGCCGGAGCCTGATCCGGATGCGGGCGATGCGGCCATGCTCGATGTGGCGACCCTCACTCCGGTAACCGGGCATGGCTGACCACCGCCCACCGCGGGTACCGCGCCGCCCGAATACGCAACTGCTGCCGACGCTCTTTGACCGGCTGCGCGACGACGCGCCCCAACGGCAGACCGAAAGCGCGAGCGAATACACCGTCACGCGCGCCCAGATGCGCGAGATCATCCAGCGCGATCTCACCTATCTGCTCAATACCACCAGCCGCGAGGATGAAATCGATCGCGAACGCTATCCCGCTGCCGCGGCATCGACGATCAACTACGGGGTACCACCCGTCGCCGGCAGTTACCTGTCCGAGCGTAAGTGGAACGACATCGTCAACATCGTCAGGCGCGCCATCCTGGACTTCGAGCCGCGGCTCATTCCCGGCTCGCTGGACGTGAAGGCGCTTTTGAAGGAAGACGCGCCGCAGCGCTACAACACCCTGGTTTTCGAGATCAAGGGCCTGATCCATATGGACCCGTACCCGATGGCATTCACTGCCCAAAGCTCGCTCGACCTGGAAACCAGCCGGATGAGCGTCCAATCGATTCACACCAGCTGACGCCATGGATCCGCAACTGCTCGACTATTACAACCGCGAGCTCGTCTACATGCGCGAGCTGGCCGGGGAATTCGCCAATCAGCACCCGAAGGTGGCGAGGCGCCTGGGCATGCATGGCACCGAAGTGGCCGACCCCTATGTGGAACGCCTGATCGAGGCGTTCTGCTTTCTGTCGGCGCGCACCCAGATCAAGCTCGATGCGGAGTTTCCGCGCTTTACGCAGCGGCTGCTGGAGGTGGTCTACCCGAACTACGTTGCGCCGACGCCGTCGATTGCTGTCGCACAGTTCCGCCCCAGCCAGGTCGCGGGCGATTTTGCCCGTGGCGTGGAGGTGCCGCGCGGCGCGCGGGTCGATGCCGCACCGGCGCCGGGCGAGAAGACGGCCTGCCAGTTCAGGACCACGCAACCGCTAACGCTGTGGCCGCTCGAAATCACCGAAGCCCGGCTCACTGGCATTCCACCGGACATTCGCGGGCTGGAGCGCTATGTGCCCGCCCACCTGACGGTACAGGGAGCACTGCGCCTACGCCTGCGCTGCACGCGCGATGCCACCTTCGATCAATTGCCCGCCCTGGACCAGCTGCCGGTCTATTTGTGCGGGGACGACCACATCGCCTCGCACCTGTTCGAACTCTTGCACAGCGCCGGCGTCGCCACGCTGATTGGACAGCCCGGCGCCATGAGCGAACGCCCCTGCGCGGTGACAGAGGATGCCGTCAGCTATGTGGGCATGGGTCCGGGCGAAGGTGCGCTGCCGTTGCCGTGGAACAACTTCTTTGGGCACAACCTGTTGCATGAGTATTTCGCGTGCCCGCAACGCTTCTACTTCTTCGGTCTCAACAAGCTGGCGCAAGGGTTCGGCCAGATCCGCGGCAAGGAAGCCGAGATCGTCGTGCTGCTGTCAACGCCGCCCGGCAATCTGATCAGCCAGGTCGACCGGGACCAGTTCGCGCTCTTTTGCACACCGGTGGTCAATCTGTTCCCAAAACGCACCGATCGCATCGAGATCGCGCCCGGGCGCACCGACTTCCATTTGGTCGCCGACCGACAGCATCCGCTCGACTACGAAATCTACGCCGTCAAACAGCTCTCCGGGCAGAAGTCCGAGCACAGTGCCAGCATCGCCTTCCAGCCGCTCTTTGCCACGCTGAACAGTGACGAGGGCAATCACGGCCGTTACTTTTCCCTGCGGCGCGAGCGCCGGCTGATCTCGGAGCAGGCTCGCAAGTACGGCACCCGCACCGCATACGTCGGCACCGAGCTGTTCGTGTCGCTGGTGGACCAGCACGAAGCCCCTTACCCGGACACCTTGCGCTACCTGTCGGTGGAGTCACTGGTCACCAATCGCGACCTGCCCAATCTGGTGCCGCGCAATGGCCTGCACGACCTGACCCCGGCGGCATCCATCCCCGTGGACGGGATCGGGCTGATCCGCGCGCCGTCGGCACCTCGGCCACCTTACGCGGACGGCGAAATGGCCTGGCGCCTGATTCGGCTGTTGGGCTTCAACTACCTGTCGCTGACCGACCTGGAACATCGCTCAGGCGGCCAGGGGCTGCGTGACATGCTGCGGCTTTTCGTGGCGAGCGACGATCTGGCGCACCAGGCGCAGATCCAGAGCCTGATCGGCTCGAAGGTGGAGCCGGTCATGAGACGGTTGCCGGGCAACGGCCCGTTGATCTACGGCCGTGGTATCCGGTGCCAGCTTACCGTGGACGAACGCGGCTTCTCCGGCATCAGCCCCTACCTGTTCGGCGTGGTGCTGGAGCATTTCCTGGCGCGTCATGTGTCGGTCAACGTCTTCACGCAGACCGAACTGCACTCGATGCAACGCGGCCTGGTGCATCGTTGGCCCGTGCGCATGGGCGGCCGTAGCGCCGTGTAGCCATGTTCAAAGGACACGACGACAATGCGCCGCCAGCGCTAACGGCCACGGCGCCACCGGGAAGCTACGCCGGCCAGGCGCCGTGGAAGCTGAGCTTTCTGGGGCTCCTGCGGCATCTGTCCGCCCGGCACCCTGGCTTGCCCCCGATCGGGCGAGCCAGCCGCCCGCGCGACGAGCCATTCCGGGCTGGCCAGCAGGCCGCGCTCACCTTCGCGCCCCGCGAGATCGCGCAGGTGCAGCCGCTGCCTGGCCGGCTCAAGGTGCAATTGTTTGGCCTGGGTATGCTGGGGCCGAACGGGGCACTGCCGATCCACCTGACGGAAATCGTACGGGAGCGCAGTGAAACACACCGGGACAGCACCACCGCCGATTTCCTGGATCTGTTCCACCATCGCGCTTTCACGCAGTTCTACCGTGCCTGGGCAGGCTCGCAAGCCGCGGCGGGCCTCGATCGGCGCGACGACGAGGTGTTCTCCCGCTATATCGGTTGGCTGACGGGCAACGAAGCCGAAGAGATCGCGCACAGCCCCCTGCCCCCGCACGCGCGGCTCGCCGCCGGTGCGCATCAGGTGCGTGAAGCACGCAATCCCGATGGCATTGCAGCCACGCTCTCGCACTTCTTCGGGGTATCCGTCAGGCTGGAAGAATATGTGCTGCACTGGATCGCCATCGATCCGGCCGAGCACAGCCGCCTGGGGCATCCGGGCGCCCCAAGCGTCATGGGGCAAGGCGCCATGCTTGGCGAGATGGTACCGGACCGCCAGCACAAGTTCCGCCTGGTGATCGGTCCGCTCGGGCTGCAGCAGTACCTGCACTTTACGCCCAACGGCCGGGACCTTCCGACGCTCATTGAATGGGTGCGCGCCTTCGTAGGCCATGAATTCGTTTGGGAAGCCGAGCTGCAGGTGATCCCTGACTCGGCGCCACCTGCCATCCTGGGCTCACAGGAACGCCTGGGCTGGTCGACATGGCTGGGCGAACCGGATCGCAGCCGCGCCATCACCGGCATGGTGTTCGAGCCCGAACACTACGCGACACATTGACCATGAAAGCCAAAACCAGGCCCGTACCGGCGCCAAGACCTGAATTTCCCTTCCCGGAGCTGCTGGAACCGGTCTCTCCCGACAGGCCATGCGGCGATGACCTGGAGTACGACCCTGAATTCGTCGTGCTTCTGGCCAAGGCCGCTCCGAAGGCGGATGCACAGTACGGCGACTTCGTCAGTGAGCCGGAAGCCTGCAACTGGGCCGAGCTGGAGCGCGACTGCCGGCGCCTGCTCTTGCGAACGCGCGACATCCGCATTTTGGTGCTGCAGCTGCGGTGCCGTACCCGGCTAGCCCAGACGGCCGGGCTGAGAGACGGCCTCGAGGCGCTGGCGCAACTGCTGACGAAATGGCCGGATGCGATCCATCCGCAGTTGATGGTCGATGACGAAGCCGATCCTGCCATGCGCGCCAACGCACTGGCCGCGCTGGCCGACCCGGAAGGGCTGATGCGGGACGTGCGGGCGTTGACGATCACGGGCAATGCCGCGCTTCGGCTGCAGGTCCGGGACGTCGAGCGTTCGCTCGGTGTGCCACGGCCCGTGGACGCCCCGGCGCCGGAATCGGTGCGCCTGCAATTGCAGGATCTGCGCCAGCAGCACAGCCCCGCCCTCCTCGCATTGGACGAAGCCGCGGGATATGCCGCTGCCATCGACGGCTGGGCGAAAGCCAACCTCCAGCACGACCGCCCTGACCTGAGCCCGCTGCTCAAGCTGCTCGGCACGATGACGGGCAATGTCGCGGCCGCCGCCCCGCCGCTGCCCGATTTGAGCATCGCGGCCTCGACAGGCGACGGTGCCGCAGGTGGTCTTGGCCCTATGGCGGCCACCGGGCATGCAGCCGCCGACATGCCGCGGGACCGCGATGCCGCCTTGGCCGGCGTGCGCACCGCTCGTCAATGGTTCGAACTGCATGAACCCAGCAGCCCCGTAGCGCTACTGCTCAGGCAAGCCGAGCGGCTGACCGGCAAGCGCTTCGATGAAGTGTTCCAGGCAATCCCCGCCGAGCTGGTGGAGCGCTGGGCGCAGGACAATTCGTGATCTTCCAACCGTTCGGGGAGTGCATCGTCCCATGCATTTTTGAGTAAGCCCGGAGACACCAGAACGTATGCTTCGAGCGACTGCCGCTATCGCCGGCGTGGGTAGCGCCGCCATCGCCGGCGCGGGTCCCCCATCGAGACAAAAAAAAGCCCCTGAATCCAGGGGCTTTCTTCAACGTCTTGTGTAGCAGCAACCGCTGAATCAACCAGCGAAGTTCTTGCTGGCGAAGTCCCAGTTCACGACGTTCCAGAATGCCTCGACATACTTCGGGCGGGCATTGCGGTAGTCGATGTAGTAAGCGTGTTCCCACACGTCGCAGGTCAGCAGCGGCTTGGCGTCGGTGGTCAGCGGGGTAGCGGCGTTGGAGGTCGAGACCAGGTCCAGCGAACCGTCGGCCTTCTTCACCAGCCAGGCCCAGCCCGAACCGAAGGTGCCGACCGCGGTCTTGGTGAATTCTTCCTTGAACTTGTCGAAGGAGCCGAACTTGGCGTTGATGGCATCAGCCAGTGCGCCGGTCGGTTGGCCGCCGCCGTTGGGCTTGAGCGAGTCCCAGTAGAAGGTGTGGTTCCACACCTGCGCGGCGTTGTTGAAGATGCCGCCGGAGGACTTCTTGACGATCTCTTCGAGCGTCGAGTTTTCGAACTCGGTGCCCTTGATCAGGTTGTTCAGGTTGGTGACGTAGGTCTGGTGGTGCTTGTCGTGGTGGAACTCCAGGGTCTCCTTGGAGATGTGCGGAGCGAGCGCATCATGAGCGTAAGGCAGCGGGGGGAGAGTATGTTCCATTGTTCTGTCTCTTTCTGTGGGGTTGAAGATCAGGAATTGTCGATTGTAGGGGACTTGCCATACCCGCGCAAACGCGGCAAACAAAGCCCCTTTGATCATATTAGTTTGATCGATATGCAAGCGCTGTCGGCGGCCCGCCGACGCGCGCCGGGCTTAGCGTTCCACCAGCCGGGGCTGAACGCTGGCGAGGCTGGCATCGGCCACGCCTTCGGCCAGGTGGACTTCGATCACGGTGCCCGCGCGCAGCTCCGACGGCGAGCGCAAGGCGCGTCCGCGCTGGTCCAGCAGCACAGCATAGCCGCGCTCCAGGGTGCGCTGCGGCGCCAGCAGCTCGAGCGTGCCGGCGGCACGCTGCCAGCGCTGGCCGGCGCGCTCAACCTGGCGCTGCGTGGCATCGCGCAGGCGCAGCGCGGTGCGGCGCAACTCGGCCTGGGCCTGAGTCAGGTCAGGCCGCCCAGCCGCCCAGCGCATGGCCAGCATCTGCTGGCGGTGTCGCTGGGCGGCCACGGTATCGCGCAGCGCGGAGCGCAGGTGACGCATGAGGTTGTCGACCTGCAGGCGGCGCTCCTGCAGCTGCGCTTGCGGGCTGCGCAGGCGGCGGGCCAGCCAGTCAAGGTTCTGGGCGCGCCGGTCGAGCTGGCGCTGCATGCACTGGGCCAGCGCATCGCGCGCGCGGCTGGCTTGCAGCAGCATATGGCCGCGATCCGGGCTGACCAGCTCGGCGGCGCCGGTGGGCGTGGGCGCGCGCACGTCAGCAACGAAGTCGGCGATGGTGAAATCGGTCTCGTGGCCCACGCCGGAGACCACCGGCACGGCGCAGCGCGCAATGGCCTGCGCCACGCTCTCCTCATTGAACGACCACAGGTCCTCGATGCTGCCGCCGCCCCGGCACAGGATCAACACATCGCATTCGTTGCGCTCGCTGGCGGTGTCGATCATGGCGGCGATCTTCGCCGCGGCGCCGGCGCCCTGTACCGGCACCGGGTAAACCACGACGGGCACATGCGGGGCGCGCCGGCGCAGCGTGCTGATCACGTCGCGCAGGGCCGCTGCCTGCAGCGAGGTGATCACGCCAATGGTGCTGGCGTGGACCGGCAGCGGCCGCTTGCGCTCGGGCGCGAACAGCCCGGCCTGCGAGAGCTTTTCCTTCAGGCGCAGGAATGCCTCGTACAGATTGCCAAGGCCGGCGCGGCGCATGCCCTCCACGCCGAGCTGCAACTCGCCGCGCGCCTCATACATGGATACAAGCGCCCGCACCTCGACCGCCTCGCCCTCGCGCGGCGTGAAGTCGACATGCTGGTTGCGCCCGCGGAACATCACGCAGCGGATCTGCGCGCGCGCGTCCTTGAGCGAGAAATACCAGTGGCCGCTAGCGGCGCGTGTGAAATTTGAGATTTCGCCCCGGACCCAGGTCAGCGGGAAACTACGTTCCAGTACCTGGGCGATCGCGTGGTTCAGCTCTCCGACGGGAATCGCCTCACGCGCCCCGGGAGGGGCCATAGGCTGGGTTTCACGCGAAAAATTCAGCGGTTCTGACATGGCGCACGGCCGGGCAAGCGGCGTGGAATTGACATGTCCACAGCATAACTGGTCTGTCAAGTCTCTTGGGGTGGGGGAGGCAATAACCCCGCAAAGCCGCATGACTTGACACAAGCCTTTGATTCTTATGCGCTTTCGGCTGTCTTATTTTTTAGGCAATGTAAGCAAACCCCTTATGCGTCAAACACTTACCGGCCGCCCCCCCCGGCTTGTTCACAAAGTTATCCACAGGAACTCTGGACAACCTTGGGTAGAACGCATTTTCTGTGGAAAACTATTTCCTGCCCGCCGGAGTGCCCATCCGGCGGCCAAAAGAGACCCCAAGGCCTCCTTGCCGCGACATGGCATGGCCATGTCCTGAGCACGAGCGCGGAGACTGGAAAACACCGTGCAAACGGCCGTTGCCCGTTTTTTAATCAGCATCCATGAAGCGCTTTTTAATCAATGACTTAAGTGGCTTCTCAGATAGTTTTCCACAACCCGTCCACAAGACTGTCCCGGCGGAATGTGGAAAGGGGGAGACATGGCGGGTTTTTTTCCTTCACGGGACGTCGGAGGCCCCCGCGAAGCCCATCTGGCGTGCCCTGCACATTATTTAGGCACCACGTATACCTGCCTTTCCAATCAATGACTTAGCTTTCTTTTCCGGCGTCTGTCCACAAACGGTCCACAGCACTGTCCTGTTTTAATGTGGATAGACCGGACTCCGGTTTTGAGCGGTTCGCGCCCGCCTAGAGGATGTCCTCGTCACTCACCGCTTGCCCATTTTTTAAGCGACATACAATTTTTCCTTATCAATCAGTGAGTTGACCGTCTTGTCAGCCCTCTGTCCACAATTCATCCACAGCACTGTCCCTGTTCCATGTGGACATCCCGCCAGTCGCCCCCTCCAGCGCCGCGTACGCACGATGCGCGGCAGACACACCGCGATGCTGCGTCTTGCCCCGCCCCGTGCTGCGGGTTAGAGTGGCGCCTGATTTTTTCGAACATTTTCGAACATGGCCAGCGCGCGCACGGCCGCGGCGCCTGGCATGAGCACACAAGCCGTTGACTCGGGGTTCCACGTGTTTTCCATCATTCAAGCTGCCGGCTGGCCGATCTGGCCCTTGTTGCTCGCCTCGGTCATCGCCCTGGCGCTGATCGTCGAGCGTTTCCTCAGCCTGAAGCGCAGCAAGGTGCTGCCGCCCAAGCTGTACGACGAAGCCCTGTCGGTAGCGCACCAGCGCCGCGCCACGCCGGAGGTGGTCAACACGCTGGAGCAGGACTCCCCGCTGGGCCGCGTGCTGGCCGCTGGCCTGCGCCATGTGGTGCTGCAGCCCCATACGTCCCGCGATGCCGCCAAGGAAGTGGTCGAGGAAGCCGGGCGCGCCGTGGCGCACGAGCTGGAGCGCTACCTGAACGCACTCGGCACGATCGCCTCGGTGGCGCCGCTGATGGGCCTGCTGGGCACCGTGATCGGCATGATCGAGATCTTCGGCAGCCAGGGCGGCGCCGGCGCCAGCCCGGAGCAGCTTGCACATGGCATCTCGGTGGCGCTCTATAACACCGCCTTCGGCCTGATCATCGCGATTCCGGCACTGATCTTCTGGCGCTACTTCCGCCGGCGCGTGGACGACTACGTGGCCGAGCTGGAATTTCGCGCCACCGCCTTCCTGGACGCCATCCTGCCGCAGCGCCGCGCCTGATACGCCATGCACTTCCGATCCCGCCAGCGGCGTGAAGAACCGGAGATCAACCTCATCCCGTTGATCGACGTCCTGCTCGTGATCCTGATCTTCCTGATGATCACGACCACGTACTCGCGCTATACCGAGCTGCAGATCCAGCTGCCGACCGCCGACGCCGAAAAGGCGCAGCAGCGCCCCGGCGAGATCGTGGTATCCGTATCCGCCAAGGGTGTCTATTCGATCAACAAGCAGGTCATGGACCAGCAGGACGTGACCAGCCTGGCCCAGCGCCTGCGCGAGGTAGCCGGCCCGGCCGATGGCCAGCCGCCCGTGCTGATCGTCAATGCGGATGCGCAGGCCACGCATCAGTCGGTGATCAACGTCATGGAAGCGGCCCGCCTGGCCGGGCTGCCCCGCCTGACCTTCGCCACGCAAAGCTCGCAGGCGCGCTGAGCGGCCCGGCGCGAGGATGCACGCACCTTGCGGCGGGCGCCGCAAGGTGCCCATAATGGCTGGGTAGCTCGCTTGCGCCCCCCGCCATGAGGCGATGTGGCGATGACGCCATCACGCCGGCGCGCCATGCTACCTTCCCCGGCCCCACCCCTGCTCCTTTCAACGCAGCATTACCGCCCAGCCCTGCCTACCACGCCCATGCCCGCTCCCCGCAACGCCCTTGCCGACTTCGTGACCGCCCAGTGGCAACGCCGCGGCTGGTTCGCCTGGCTGATGCTGCCGCTGTCGTGGGTGTTTGGCCTGGTCAGCGCCTGGCGGCGCCTGGCATACCGGCGCGGCTGGTACAGCTCGACACGCCTGCCGATGCCGGTGGTGGTGGTCGGCAACGTGACCGTGGGCGGCACCGGCAAGACCCCCGCAGTGATCGCGCTGGCCCATGCGCTGGCCGAGTCCGGCCTGCGCCCGGGCGTGGTCTCGCGTGGCTACGGTGTCAAGCTCAAGCATCCGCGCCGGGTCAAGCCCACCTCGCAGGCCAAGGACGTGGGTGACGAGCCGCTCCTGATCGCGCGCGCCACCGACGTGCCGGTCTGGGTCTTCCCCGACCGGGCGCTGTGCGCGCAGACCATGCTGGTCTCGCATCCCGGCATCAACGTGTTGCTGCTCGACGATGGCCTGCAGCACTACAAGCTGCAACGCGACTTCGAGATCGTGATGTTCGATTCGCGCATGGGCGGCAACGGCTTGCTGCTGCCGGCCGGCCCGCTGCGCGAATCGCTCTCGCGGCATCGCGACGCCACACTGATCAACGACCCGGACTTCCGCCCCAGCCCGGGCCAGCCGGATGTCTATGGCATGCGCCTGGTGCTGGACGATGCCTGGCAACTGGCCGACCCAGCCATGGCCAAGCCGCTGTCGGCATTTGCCGGGCAGCGCGTGCTGGCCGCCGCCGGCATCGGCAACCCCGAGCGCTTCTTCGCCAGCCTGCGCGCCGCCGGCCTCGCGCCGGACACCATGCCGCTGCCAGACCACTACGACTTCGCCGAAGACCCGTTCGCCGGCGATCCTGTCGCGCAGGCGGCCGATGCGATCCTGATCACCGAGAAGGATGCCGTAAAATGCGAGCGCCTCAGTGACCCGCTGGACCCGCGGATCTGGGTCGTCCCCACCACGCCCGTGATCGACGCGGGCCTGATCGAAAAAATTCGCCGCGCCGTCGCCGCGCATGCCCAGGCCGCTCCCGCAGCGCCGGGCGCCGCGACCGCCGCCGGCCACACCAAGGAAACCCGAGATGGACAACCGGCTGCTTGAAATCCTGGTCTGCCCGCTGTGCAAGAGCAAGCTGGAACATGACCGTGCCGCCCAGGAACTGATCTGCCAGGTCGACAAACTGGCCTATCCGATCCGCGACGGCATTCCCATCATGCTGGCCGATGAAGCACGCCAGACCGTGCCGGGCCGGCTGGTCTCGCCGGAATAAGCGGCTCGCACCATGTCGCTGCCCGCTTTTACCGTCGTCATTCCGGCGCGCCTGGCCTCCACCCGGCTGCCCAACAAGCCGCTGGCCGATATCGGCGGCAAGCCCATGATCGTGCGCGTGGCCGAGCGCGCCCATGCCTCGTCGGCGCAGCGCACGGTGGTCGCCACCGACGCGCCCGAAGTGGCGGCAGCCTGCGCGGCGCATGGCATCGAAGCCGTGATCACGCGTGCCGATCACCCCTCGGGCACCGACCGCCTGGCCGAAGTGGCGACATTGCTAGGCCTGCCGGACGACGCCATCGTGGTCAATGTGCAGGGCGACGAGCCGCTGATCGAGCCCAGCCTGATCGACGAGGTGGCGCTGCACCTGGCGCACCATGCCGATTGCGCCATCGCCACCGCCGCGCATCCGATCAGCGAAGTTGCCGAGGTGTTCAACCCCAATGTGGTGAAAGTGGTGTGCGATGCCGCCGGCCGCGCGCTGTATTTCTCCCGCGCGCCGATCCCCTGGGCCCGCGACGCCTGGGCGGGCGTTCCGGCCGCGGCAGCGGCCACCGCCCAGGTGGCCTTGCCGGCCATGCCGGTATTGCGCCACATTGGCCTGTATGCTTACCGCGCCGGATTCCTGCGGCGCTTTCCCACGCTGGCGCTGTCGCCGGTGGAGCAGACGGAGGCCCTGGAGCAGCTGCGCGCGATGTGGCATGGCGAGCGCATCGGCGTGCTGGAAACGGCGGCTGTGCCCGCGCCGGGCGTCGACACGCAGGCCGACCTGGACCGCGTGCGTGCGCTGTGGGCGCAGGCCATGGCGCAGGAAGGCCCCTGAGCGCACTTGGCGACGGCCACCGGCCGCGGCGGTCATCACATGACTTACGACATAAGTCATGACAGATGTCACCGCAGCGGCAAGCCGATTTCGCGCCGCCTCATGGCATAATGCTTGACGATACAGAGCCGTGGGGGGGGGGGGGG
>NZ_JBXASU010000037.1:64077-69910 GCF_058809705.1 Cupriavidus sp. MPR-AND1C
CCGGCGGGCGCCGGGGCGCCCGGCCAAGGCTCGGTGGGGAGATGAAAAGTGAGCCCGATCGGTACCCGCCCGCCGCCAGCGGCAGAGGCGTCAGCGTGCCGGCCGTCAACAGACCAGACTCCGACCTGAGGCGCGCCGTCCCGACGGCGTTGGTAAGCCTCGCGTCAAGTTTCGGCGTTACCCTCCTTCCATTCCCCCTGCCATACAAGATTCAAAACTCTGAGGACCCGTAATGCGTTTGATCCTGTTGGGCGCACCTGGCGCCGGCAAAGGCACGCAAGCCCAGTTCATCTGCGAGAAGTTCGGCATCCCCCAAATCTCCACTGGCGACATGCTGCGCGCCGCGGTGAAGGCTGGCACGCCGCTAGGCGTGGCCGCCAAGAAGGTGATGGACGCAGGTGGCCTGGTGTCGGACGACATCATCATCGGCCTGGTCAAGGACCGCCTGCAGGCGGCCGATTGCAAGGACGGCTATCTGTTCGATGGCTTCCCGCGCACCATTCCGCAGGCCGAGGCCATGAAGGAAGCCGGCGTGGCGATCGACTACGTGCTGGAAATCGACGTGCCCTTCGATGCCATCATCGAGCGCATGAGCGGGCGCCGCGTGCACGTGGCATCGGGCCGCACCTACCACGTCAAGTACAACCCGCCCAAGGTGGAAGGCGTGGACGACACCACCGGCGAAGCGCTGATCCAGCGCGACGACGACAAGGAAGAGACCGTCAAGAAGCGCCTCGACGTCTACTCCCAGCAGACCCGTCCGCTGGTGGATTACTACTCCAAGTGGGCCGCCAATGGCGACGCCGCCGCCAAGGTGGCACCGCCGCAGTACCGCAAGATCGCGGGCGTTGGCAGCGTGGAAGACATCACTTCGCGTGTGTTCGAAGCACTGAAGTAAGCCACGCGCATCCGGCGCTGCAGGTGGAAAAGGCGACCCTCGGGTCGCCTTTTTTATTGCCGCCGCCGTCCGCCTTGATGGCACTGCCGAATTGACGTTTACGTAAACGTTATGCCAACATGCCGTATCTGCAGCGCCAGAAAACCAGAAGACCACACATCCAAGCGAGGAAGACAAAGATGGAAATCCGCGACAACGTATTTATCGTCACCGGCGGCGCCTCCGGGCTCGGCGAGGGCAGCGCCCGCATGCTGGCCGCCGCGGGCGGCAAGGTTGTGATCGCCGACCTTAACGAAGCCGCCGGCACCGCGCTGGCCGCCGAGCTGGGCGGGAAGTTCGTGCGCTGCGACGTCAGCAGCGAGGCCGACGGGCAAGCCACCGTGGCGGCAGCCACCACGCTGGGCCGCCTGGCCGGACTGGTCAATTGCGCCGGCATTGCCACCGCCAACAAGACGGTGGGCAAGAACGGCCCGCACCCGCTCGACGCCTTCGACAAGACCATCCGCGTCAACCTGATCGGCACCTTCAACATGATCCGGCTGGCTGCCGCGGCCATGGTGCAGAACACGCCCGACGCGCAAGGCGAGCGTGGCGTGATCATCAATACAGCGTCGGTGGCGGCCTTCGACGGCCAGATCGGGCAGGCCGCCTACGCGGCCTCCAAGGGTGGCGTGGTCGCCATGACGCTGGCCATCGCGCGCGACCTGTCGCGCGACGGCGTGCGCTGCATGACGATTGCCCCGGGGCTGTTCGAGACGCCGATGCTGCTGGGCATGCCGCAGGAGGTGCAGGACGCGCTCGGCAAGATGGTGCCGTTCCCGCCACGCCTGGGGCGCCCGGCCGAGTACGCGAAGCTGGTGGAATCCATCATTGCCAACACCATGCTCAACGGCGAAGTGATCCGGCTCGACGGCGCCATCCGCATGCAGCCGAAGTAACGCCGTCCTGGCCTTTGCCGGCAGGTTTCACGCCGGCATCAGCATCACCAGCGTCAGGCCCGGCGCGGCGGCCGGCACCAGCGTGAGCTGCTCGAAATGCAACAGCCCGCGCAATGGATGCTGAAAGCCGCGGCGCCCGCCCTGCCGCTCTTCCACATCCTGCGACAGCCAGTCGGCCCGGAACACCGGGCTCTGCGCAATGAGCCCCTCCACCAGCGCGCGCATCGGCGGATCGTCGGCATGGCGGATGCTGTGCGCGCGAAACTCCGACACCAGCCGCGCCGCCCGGTGCGGCCAGTCCTCCACCAATGCCTGCAAACCCGGCGATAAAAACATGCTGCGCAGCAGGTTGCGGTCTTCGCTGGCGGGATCGAGCCAGCCCACGAACAGGTCGGCGGCGGCGGCATTCCAGGCTAGCGCGCTCCATTGCCGGTCCAGCAGGTAAGCCGGGCCGTTGATGGCCTCCACGCTGGCGAGGACTGCTGCCGGCGCGTGTTCGTCCTGCGCCTGCATAGGGTCGCGCCGTCCAGCCAGCTCGAACAGGTAGGCCCGTTCCGCGCGCGACAGCCGCAGTGCGCCTGCCAGGCTGGCCAGCGCGCGGGCCGATAGCGCCACCGGCCGGCCCTGTTCCAGCCACGTCACCCAGGTCGCGCTCAGGCCGGCGAGCTGCGCCAGCTCCTCGCGGCGCAAGCCCGGCGTGCGCCGCCGCCGGCCGGGGGCCAGGCCGACTTCGGCCGGGGCCAGGCGCTCGCGGTGCGCCCGCAGGAAGCGGCCCAGCACGGCTTCGCGCGTGAGTTCGTGTGGCCTGGCGGGATCGGGGGGCGCGTATTCTGTCATGGAGGGCTGAGCGGGCAATGCAGATAGCCAGGCAAAAGCTGGTGCGTTTTATACCAGGATAAAACCCTGACTTGTACCGGGAAAACAGGCTGCTACAGTACGTCGAACCCGTTGTGCGGGCAAGCCCCCGTGACCAATCCAAAGGTCCCCGGTCACCAGAACCCACTAGCGGCCATTGCCGCCAGGAGTGCCACATGCAACAACAAGAACTCGTTGCCGCCCAGTTCGGCGCCACCGCCAGCGCCTACCTCACCAGCGCGGTCCACGCCCAGGGCGCGGACCTGCAGCAGCTTGCACAGGAACTGGCGGTGCTGCCGGCGGCGCAGGTGCTCGACCTGGGATGCGGCGCGGGCCACGCCAGCTTTGCCGCAGCGGGGGTCGCAGCGCAAGTGACGGCTTACGATCTGTCCGCGGAAATGCTGGCAGTCGTGCAAGGCGCGGCGCGCGACAAGGGGCTGGCGAACATCCACACCCGCCAGGGCGCCGCGGAATCGCTGCCCTTCGACGATGCCAGCTTTGACGCGGTGATCTCGCGCATGAGCGCGCACCACTGGCGCAATGTGCCGGCGGCGCTGGCGCAGATGTACCGGGTGCTCAAGCCGGGCGGCAAGGTCGTGCTGATCGATATCGCCGGCTCGGACGACCCGCTACCCGACACCTGGCTGCAATCGGTGGAGTTGCTGCGCGACCCGTCGCATATCCGTGACTACACCGGTACCGAGTGGAAAGCGATGCTGGAGACGGCGGGCTTCACGGCCAGCGTTTCGCCGGCCTGGCGCATCGAGCTGGAGTTCGCCACCTGGGTGCAGCGCATGCGCACGCCGCCCGTGGCGGTAGCCGCCATCCAGCACCTGTGGCAACTGGCGCCGGCGGAAGTACGCGACCACTACCTCGTCAAGGCCGACGGCAGCTTTGCACTGGAAGCGGTGATGGTCACGGCGACGCGCGGCTAAGCCGTTAAGCCGTTAAGCCGTTAAGCCGTTAAGCCGCTAAGCCGTTAAGCCGTTAAGCCGCCAGACCGCTAGGCCAGGCGGGCGCCCGTCATTGCGGCATGGCCGGTTCGGCCGGCAATGGCAGGCTCTGTACCATCTGCCACACGGCGGCGGCCGAGGGCGACAGGGAGCGGTCTTCCCGGCAGACCATGACGATGCGCCGCTCCTCGCGCGGCGTGAGCGGCCGCCAGACCAGAGGAGAGGCCGCCGGCAACGGCAGCGAGAACGAGGGCAGGACCGAAGCGCCGATGCCGGCCTCGACCATGCCAAACACGCTGGCTGAATGCCCCAGCTCCTGCACCACGCTGGGCGCCACGCCATGGCTGGCGAAAATGCGGTCGATCAGGGGCCGGCTGCCCGAGGCGAAATCCAGCAGCACCAGCGGTATGCCGTCCAGCGCGGACCACGGCACCGAGTCGGCATTGGCCAGCGGGTGATCACGCCGGCACACGAAGCAAAACGGATCGGTGGCCAGCGGCGCGATGGTCAAGCCTTCATGCGCCAACGGATCGATCAATACGCCAAAGTCCACAGCCCCCGCGCGGATCTGTTCGAGGCCATCGGCCTGCACGTTGTCGCGCACGCTGAGGCGGATATCCGGATACTGGCGCGCGCAGGTCGACACATACAGCGGCATCAGCCGCGCGGAGATCGTGGGTGCGCTGGCAATCACGACCCGGCCACGATAGCGCTCTCCAAGCTGACGCGTTTCTTCCAGCGTATCGTCCAGCTGGCCAAGCAGGCGCTCGATGGCAGGCGCCAGGGCCTGCCCCGCGTCGGTCACCACCACCTCCCGCGTGGTGCGGTCGAGCAAGCGCACGCCAAGTGCCTCTTCCAGCTCGGCAACACCCCGGCTGACCGCGGGCTGCGTCAGGCCAACAGCGTCCGCGGCACGGCTGAAACTGCCATGCCCGACCACAGCGAGGAAGACGCGCAACTGGCGCAATGTGTAATTCATGCGTTTATGAGATGAATGGATGCGATAAATGAATTTGCATTCTAGGCTTCGGTGGCGTCCAATACCAGGCGAAGCCCTTATCCAACCTTGCTGTCATGTCCGCCATCCTCTCACCCTTCAAGAAAATCTACGACCTGATCGACGGGTTCGTATTGATCATGCTGAGCGCCATCGGCATCGCGCTGCTGGCCCCGCAAATCGGCGCCGGCGACGGCCCGCTGCACCTGGGCATGGTCACCAACCTGGGCGTGGCCCTGGTGTTCTTCCTGCACGGCGCCGCGCTGTCGCGCGACAAGCTGGTGGCCGGCGCGCGCCACTGGCGCCTGCATGCGTTCGTGCAGAGCTTCACCTACATCGTCTTCCCGGTGGTCGGGCTGGCGTTGATGTTTGGCCTGCGCAACATGCTGCCCGCCGAGCTGCTGCTGGGCGTGTTCTACCTGTGCGCGCTGCCGTCCACCGTGTCGTCGTCCGTGGCGATGACCTCGATGGCGCGCGGCAACGTGCCCGGCGCGATCTTCAATGCCACCATCTCGGGCCTGATCGGCATGGCCGTCACGCCGCTTTTGATGGGCCTGGTGATCAGCGCCAGCGGCGCCTCGATGCCGCTGGGCAAGGCGCTGACCGGCGTGGCGCTGCAACTGCTGCTGCCGTTCGCGCTCGGCCAGCTGGCCCGCCCGCTGATCGGCAGCTGGCTGGCCAAGAAGAAGCAGATCACCAACAAGATCGACCGCGGCGTGATCGTGCTGATCGTGTATTCGTCGTTCTGCGACGCCACCGCCGCCGGCCTGTGGCACAAGTACAGCTGGGAAACCATCGGGGCCGTCATGGCGCTCGCCGCCGTGCTGCTGGTGGTGATCCTGGCCACCACCACCTTCACGGCGCGCCGCCTCGGCTTCTCGGTGGAAGATGAGATCACCGCGGTGTTCTGCGGCTCCAAGAAAAGCCTGGCCAACGGCATCCCGATGGCCAAGATCCTGTTTGCCGGCCATCCGGCGCTGGGCCTGCTGGTGCTGCCGCTGATGGTCTACCACCAGTTGCAACTGATCGTGTGCTCGGTGATTGCCTCGCGTTACGCCAGCCGCGACGCGCTGCCCGACGGGGCTACCGCCCGCGCCTGAGTGTCAGCGCCCCGCACGGCAAACGGCAAACGGCAAACGGCAAACGGCAAACGGCAAACGGCAAACGGCAAACGGCAAACGGCAAACGGCAA
>NZ_JBXASU010000038.1:0-69740 GCF_058809705.1 Cupriavidus sp. MPR-AND1C
CCCGCCCCCTGGGGTTAACCACGGCCGAACCGAGGTGGCGGCGGCGATGCCAAGAGCACCGGCACCTCCCTCGCCGCATTTCGTCCGCGCGCTTGCCCCGCTGCCGGTTTGACCGTATCCGGTGCCGGCGCTACGATTAGCCGCCGGACGCCATCCCATGAATATGGAGTACCGTCCCCCGCCAATGCGCGCCATAGTCGAGACTAGCTCAGGCCAAACCATGCGCTCACAGAACCTGTCTGCGGCCCCGGAAGCCGATATCCGTGTCCTGCTGGTCGAGGATGACCCCGCCACCAGCGCGCGCCTGCAAAGCGCGCTGGCCAGCTTGCCGGGCATCCAGGTGATGGCGGCCTGCGCGCAGCGCGCCAGCGCCTGCGAGTGGCTGGGCGCGCACGAGCCCGACGTGCTGCTGTGCGACCTCGGGCTGCCGGACGGCTCCGGCATCGATGTCATCCGCCATGCGCGCCGGCTGTACCCGCGTTGCGACTGCATGGTGATCACCATGTTCGGCGACGAGGCCAATGTGCTGGCCAGCATCGCCGCGGGCGCCACCGGCTACCTGCTCAAGGACGAATCGGACGATAACCTGCGCGCCTCCGTGCTGGCGCTGCGCGCCGGTGGCTCGCCGATGAGCCCGGTGATTGCGCGCAAGGTCATCACGCGGCTACGCAGTGCCAGCGTGTCTGGCATCCCGGCGCCGGACGCGCCGGGCGCCACTGGCATGGACGTGACGCTATCCGCCCGCGAGACCGAGGTGCTCGACCTGATCTCGCGCGGGTACACCTATGCGGAAACCGCCGGGCACCTGGCGATCAGCGTGCACACCGTGCAGGCGCACATCAAGAACATCTACGGCAAGCTAGCGGTCAACTCCCGCACCGAGGCCGTATTCGAAGCCCACAAGCTTGGCCTGTTGAAGACCTTGTGAGGCCAAAGCCGATGGCCCTGCTGCCCATCCTGCGGCTGGTGTGCCTGAGTGCCTTGTGGCTCGCCATCGGCTGTGGGGTCACCGCCTGCGGCGCAGAGCGCCAGGATTCGTCGGGGCCATCCGCGCCGGACCCGGCAAACCAGGTGCAGGTGCTGCAGCAAGCGCTGGCCGTCGTCCGCCCCGACGGCGCCGGGCAAGGCCAGGCGCCGCAGCCGGCCGAGATCGCACTGCCCCACGACTGGGACCGCATCTACCCCGGCCGCGACGGCACGGCGACCTACCGCCTGGATTTTCCCTACCACGGCGGCGGGCAGGACATCCCCGCGCTGTACCTGGCGCGCGCGGCCAACAGCTTCGAGATGCGTCTCAACGGCAAGCTGCTGGCCGCCTCCGGCGCCATGGATGCGCCTGCCCTCTATGGCGGCCAGCGCCCCTTGTACATCCCCGTGCCCGAGGCCATGCTGCAGCCGGAGAACGCGCTGACGATCACGATCGCTGCACGCGCCAATGCCAAAGCCGGCCTGTCGCGCGTCGAGTTCGGGCCGGGCCAGCTGGTGCATTCGCACTACCTGGGCGCGCTTTGGTTCCGCGTGATCGGGCCGTTGGTGATCACCGCGCTGAGCCTGTTGCTGACTGCGATCTCGCTGCTGATCTGGTGGCGCCAGCGCGATCCGTTGTTCGGCCTCTATGCGCTGGCCGAGATCGCATGGTCGGTCAGCGTGGTCGAGCGCCTGCTGGACAGCGCCCCGTTGCCGCTGCACGCGTGGCTGGTGCTGGTGCTGGCCAGCCGGACCCTGTTTATCGTGGCCACCGCCCGGTTCGCGCTGATCATCATCGATGTTCGCTCGCCGTGGCCGGCATGGCTGGTCACCGCGTTCCTGTGGATCAAGCTGCCGCTGATCGTGGTGATGACATTCCTGTTCAACACCCCCAGCCTCAAGCTGTTCGACTGGGCCATCAACATGCTGCTGGCGTGCGGCATCGCCACAGCGCTGGCGTGGGCGGCGCTGCGGCGCCCCAGCCGCGAGCGCCTGGTGCTGGCTGCCACGGTAGCGCTGGCCAGCGCGCTGAGCACCGCCGACGTGATCCGCATCCAGTTCAGCAATGATTATTACTGGGACACCTCGCTGACCAAGTACGTCTCGCAGCTGTTCAGCCTCAGCATGGCCTGGTTGCTGGTGGACCGCTATACGCGCACCACCAGCACGCTGGCTGAGCTCAACCGCAACCTGGACCGCAAGGTTGCGCAAAAAGAAGAAGAGTTGCATCTGCTCTATGCGCACTCACGCGAGATCGAGCGCGAGCAGGCCGCCTTGCGAGAGCGCGGGCGCATCATGCGCGACATGCACGATGGCCTGGGCAGCACGCTGGTCGGAGCACTCAGCCTGCTGCGCTCGGGCCATGGCTCGCCCATGGTGCTGCAGCAACATCTGCAGCAAGCGCTGGATGCCTTGAAGCTCTCGGTCGATGCCATGCAAGACACCGGCGGCGACCTCGCCGTGGTGCTGGGCAACCTGCGCTACCGGCTGCGGGCGCGGCTGGAAGCGGCCAGGTTGCGGGTGGACTGGCAAGTGGAGCGGCTGCCGCCCGTGGCCGGCCTGACGCCGCAGATCGTGCGCGAGCTACAGTACCTGCTGCTGGAAGCCTTCTCCAACGTCATGCAGCATGCCGGCGGCGCCACGGTGCAAGTGGTGGCGCGCAGCGTCGCGGGCGCCGAGGCCATCCTGATCGAGATCCGCGACGACGGGCGCGGCTTCGATGCGCAGTCCGGCGCGCAGGGCCACGGCCTGGCCAATATGCGCAGCCGCGCGGCCGCCATTGGCGGCGAATTGTCGATTGCGTCTTCGGATCGGGGTACAACCGTCAGCCTGCTGCTCTACCCGGCGCGGTGGGCCGAGGGCGAGGCTGCCTGAGCGATGGCCAGTTACGGCAGTCCTAGCGCGTCTGCTCGATGTCGCTTTGCAGGACGTCGAGGTGCGACAGGTATTTGTGCAGTTCTTCGCGTCCGCTATCGGTGATGCAATAGACGCGGCCGCTGCCTTCCACCAGCTCCGCCGTGATCGCGCGCGCGATCATCAAGCTGCGCAGGATGGGCCTGAGCGAACGGATGTTCTTCTCCACCCCATGCTCGCGCAGGCGGTCGACCAGCGTCATGACCGTGGACGGGCTCGACTGGACAAGCTTGAGGATATACAGCTTCGAAACGAAGCCGTCTAGCGTTGGCGCTCTCATGCGGCTCCTGTGACACACCAGCCAGCGGTGCGATAGAGCAGATCTACATAGGCAGCCCTGGCGCTGCGAGCGCACCCGGGCGTGCTACCAGCAAGCGGCCCGGTCGGCACCAGGCGCGCCAATTAAAAAAAAAGGGGTGCACGAGGCACCCCATTTCTTGCATTGCGCGCGCCAGCACAAGGCCGGCGCGGATGGGGCTTGACGACTACTCTTCCTGGAACGCCTCTTCGCGCTTTGCCTTGATGGAAGGCAGGGCAACGATGGCAACCAGCGAAGCCGCTGCGATCAGCAGGCCCAGCGACAGCGGACGGGTCACGAACACCGTGAACTCGCCACGCGACAGCAGCAGGGAGCGGCGGAAGTTCTCTTCCATCATCGGCCCCAGCACGAAGCCCAGCAGCAACGGCGCCGGCTCGCACTTGAGCTTCAGGAACAGGTAGCCGATGATGCCGAAGCCAGCCGCCATGAACACGTCGAAGGTCTGGTTGTTGACCGAGTACACGCCGATACCGCAGAACACCAGAATGGCCGGGTACAGGTAGCGGTAAGGCACGGTCAGCAGCTTCACCCACACGCCAATCATCGGCAGGTTCAGGATGATGAGCATCAGGTTGCCGATCCACATCGAGGCGATCAGGCCCCAGAACAGCGCGGGGTTGCTGGTCATGACCTGCGGGCCCGGCTGGATGTTGTGGATGGTCATCGCGCCCACCATCAGCGCCATCACGGCGTTGGGCGGAATGCCCAGCGTCAGCAGCGGGATGAAAGAGGTCTGCGCCGCGGCGTTGTTGGCCGATTCCGGACCCGCCACGCCTTCGATGGCGCCCTTGCCAAACTCATGTGCGTACTTGGAGGTCTTCTTTTCCAGCGAGTAGGCTGCAAACGAAGCCAGCGCCGCACCGCCGCCCGGCAGGATGCCCAGCGCGGAGCCCAGGAACGTGCCGCGAAGCACTGCCGGGATCATGCGACGGAAGTCTTCCCTGGTCGGCCAGAGGTTGGTGACGCTGTCGGTGAAGGTCTCGCGGGCTTCCTTCTGCTCCAGGTTCGCGATGATTTCCGCGAAGCCGAACATACCCATGGCCAGCGCGACGAAGTCGATGCCATCGGTCAGCTCGGGGATATCGAAGGAGAAGCGTGCGGCGCCCGAGTTCACGTCGGTACCGATCAGGCCCAGCAGCAGGCCCAGCACGATCATCGCCACGGCCTTGGGCAGCGAGCCCGATGCCAGCACCACGGCGCCGATCAGGCCCAGGCACATCAGCGAGAAGTACTCGGCAGGACCGAACTTGAACGCCAGTTCCGACAGCGGCGTAGCAAACGCGGCCAGGATCAGGGTAGCGACGCAGCCGGCAAAGAAGGAACCCAGGCCGGCGGTGGCCAGTGCCACGCCCGCTCGTCCCCGCCGTGCCATCTGGTAGCCGTCGATGGTGGTCACCACCGATGACGATTCACCCGGCAGGTTGACCAGGATGGCGGTGGTGGAGCCACCGTACTGTGCGCCGTAGTAAATACCGGCCAGCATGATCAGCGCGGCCACCGGGGGCAGCGTGTAAGTCACCGGCAGCAGCATGGCGATGGTGGCCAGAGGCCCCAGGCCCGGCAGCACGCCGATCAGCGTACCCAGCACACAGCCCAGGAAGGCGTATGCCAGGTTCTGCAACGAAAGCGCCGTGGAAAAGCCCAAGGCAAGATGGTCAATCAATTCCATATGGCCGACTCCTTAACCAGTAATGAAAGCAGGCCACACCGGCATCTGCAGGTTGATGCCGTACACGAAGGCGCCCATGCTGATCAGCACCAGGACGATCGCGTTCAAGACCGCGCCCTTCCAGCTGAACTCATGGCTGGCCATCGACGACACCAGCACCAGCACGAACACCGACAACACCATGCCGAGCGGCTTGAGCAGCAGGCCGAACAGCACCACCGAACCCAGAATCCACAACAGGGTCTTCAAGTCCCAGCGGGCGAGCTGGTCGGCTTCACCCTTTTTCGATACCGCGCCGATCAGCACGAATGCACCGAGCACGGCGAGTACCAGGCCGAGTAGAAACGGAAAGTATCCGGGGCCCATCTTGGCGGCTGTTCCCATGGAATAGCCGCGGGCGACCCAGGAAAAGCACAATCCGACCAGAATGAACATCAGGCCGGAGGCAAAGTCCTTTTGGCTGCGTATGCGCAAAACGATTCTCCTCAAAGTACGTGAAAGCAGTGCCCCTCCGCTCGCAGGCTCTTTGCATGCGGAGGTGGTCCGTTCGGCAGGAAGAAAACAGTGTCCCTGCAGGATGGAACGAACATTAGAGAGGCGATCTTTCAGCTTGCTTTCATTTGTCTTGGTTTAGGGGTATTCACCGATGCGCCGGTAAATCCCGCCAAAATACATACATCACGCTGTGATGTAATACCGAAAGACGAATGAAAGGAAGCCGAAGGGAAATTGAAGGGAGCCGAAAGGAAAACGTAAGGAAAACACGAGGATCAGCCTGGTGCGGACACGTGCCGGCAGACGCGAAGGCCGCTTACATCACCTTTCCGGCACGCCGGATATGCGCTGTCGCGCCCCCCCCTCACCCTGAGGGGGCAAGGGAGAGACAGCCGTCGTCATGGCGCGCGGTTTTGGCCTGTTCAGTGGGCTTCTGCTGGCGCCGGTGACTTGCCCGCCAGCGCCTGCTCGCCGGCGGCGCCGGCCGTGCTCAGGGCTTCCTCGCACGCTGTGCCCATGCTGGTATCGGGTGCCTGGGGCGCGAACTCCGGCTCCGGGGCCGGCCCGGGCGCGACCGGCAGGATATGGGCCGCGCGCCAGTTGCCAAAGCGGTAATACGCCACGGCCAGCGTGACCGAGACCACCGAGCCCAGCGGAAAGCTCCACCAGATCGCATCGGCGCCGACGGTGCGCTCGAGCACCCAGGCAAATGGCAGGCGCACCACCCACATCGACAGGAACAGGATCACCAGCGGGGCCATCACCGCGCCGGTGGCGCGCACGGTGCCGAACAGCACGATGGTGAAGCCGAACAGGATGAAGGACCACAGCACGATGGCATTGATATGCTGCGCAATACCGATGGCCGTGCCGTCATCGGGCAGGAACAAGCCTAGCGAGTGACGGTTGAACAGGTAGATCAGGGCAACCAGCGCACCGGTCATCAGCAGGTTGAACAGCAGCCCTACGCGTGTGATGCGCGTCACGCGATCCCACAGCCCGGCGCCCACGTTCTGCGCCACCATCGACGACACGCTGGCGCCAACCGCCAGCGCGGGCATCTGCACGTACGTCCACAACTGCGAGGCCACGCCATAGGCGGCGGTGGTCTGCGAGCCGTAGCGATTGACCAGCGACATCATCACGATCGCCGACGACGAGATCACCACCATCTGCAGCCCCATCGGCAAGCCCTTGGCCACCAGCGCGCGCAGGATCGCGGTATCGGGCCTCAGGTAGGCGAGTTGGTGGCGCCGCAGCGCCAGGAAGTGGTGGCGGCGGTAGAGTACGATCAGCATCGCGGCCAGGCTCGCCAACTGCGCGATCAGCGTGGACAGCGCCGAGCCCGCGATGCCGAGCTCCGGGAACGGGCCGATGCCAAAGATCAGCAGCGGATTGAGCACCACGTCCAGCCCCACCGACAACAGCATGAAATAGAACGGCGTGCGTGAGTCTCCCGCGCCGCGCAGCGTCATCATCACGAAGTTGTAGAAATACATGAAGGGCAGCGCCAGGAAAATGATGCGCAGGTAGCTGATGGCAAGCGCCCTGGCATCGGCCGGCGTGCCCATCGCGGCAAGGATGTCGGGCGTGAAGGCGTAGCCCAGCGCCGCCGCCAGCACCGACAGCAGGATGAAGAATGTGGTGCTGGTGCCGACCACGCGGCGCGCCTCGACCAGGTCGCGCGCGCCCACGGCCTGCCCGATCATGATGGTGTTGGCCATGCTGATGCCGAACACCACGCCAAGCAGGAAGAACAGGATGATGTTGGCATTTGAGGTGGCCGTCAGCGCCGCCTCGCCGAGGAAATGCCCCACCCACACGGAATTGATCGAGGCGTTGAGTGACTGCAGGATATTGCTGCCCAGTACCGGCAGCGAAAACAGCAGCAGCGTGCGGCCGATCGGGCCCGTGGTCAGCTGGGCTTTGGATTTTGTTGGCATGTTCGAGGGAGGTCTCGTGTTCTTATCGTGTTCTTGTTGCGCCTGGGATCGCCGGGAAACACGGGGCAATGCCATGTACGGCACCCACGTTCGCCACTATGTCACACCTTGCTGACAACCCTTGTCGGTAGTTGTCTGTCAGACAGAAAGCCAATTGTAAGGAGTTGTTTGGATCAGGGCACGGCCTCTGCGCGCGAGCAGTCAAACATTGGCGAAACGCAATGCACAAGTGGCCCTTGGTGTCTCGCAGAGCGGCCATGGGGGTATCCCCCGCCATGGCGTCCAAGCGCCGTTTCCATCCATGAACCGTGAGGTCCAATATGACGAAGAACACGCCGATTCGCTTTTTGCAAGCTGCCACCGCCATGGCTGCCGGCCTGCTATGTGCGGCTGCCTTTGCCCAGACGCCCGCCGTTCCTGCCGATAGCGGCAATGCCGCGGTGCCGGCTGGCATGACACAGATCGAGCCACCTAAGGATCCGCTCGTCCAGCGCCGCGATGCCAACAAGCAGGCCTCGGACGAATACAAGGCCAAGAAAAAGGCCGCCAAGACGGAGTACAAGCAGGATGTGAAGTCCGCCAAGCAGCAAAAGAGCGCCGAGAAGAAGGCCAACAACGACACCATGAAGCAGGGCATGTCGGCCGCGCCCGTCGACGCGCAGAAGAACTAAGCGCGTACGACCGCGTTCTTGCCGCCTACCCCTTACCCCTTACGGGCAACCACGAAAAACGCCCCGCCTCCCTCAAGGAGGCGGGGCGTTTTATCGTGATGATCGCTTGAACCGCGGCGCCGTTGGGTGAACCATCGGACGCCATTTCCGGGTCTGTTGCATCTGCGGGTAGAATCGCGCGGTAGGTGCAAATTAGATCACATTATGGGAAGAACCGTGGATAGCAATGGCAACGCATTGACAGGTGCTCAGCTGGAACAGTTACTGGATCGCCTCGAAGCCGATCTCGAGGAAGGCAACGCAAGCGAAGCCGCCGATTTGCTGGCCAGATTGCGCGCCAGGCCGCTGCGGGCCGATTCCCTTGAGTCCATCGACCGGCTGCATACGCTATGGATGCGCGCGGGGGATCCGCAGGCTGCGCTGGCGGTGGTCGACGCAGACGGCGCCGGCACGCTGGAAGCCACGCCGCGCGAAGCGCAGGCCGAGCTGCGCATGCACCTGGCGCTCTATCGGCTCCAGATAGCCAACCACGTCAACGAGGAAGAGCGCATCCAGCGTGCCCTCGCTGAGATGCGCGCCATCGTGGCGGGGACGGCGGAGCTGAATGCGGACCGATATCGGCAGCTTCGCGTGTTCGATAGCCTGGAGCTGCGCAAGCTGGACATTGCGCTGGAGACGATTGACCTGCGCCATGCCTTGAACGGGGCCATCGCGGGACGCGCGCCGTTCCGTGCATGGGACCTCGCCGACCATCAGCGGCGGCGCGCCTGGGCGCTGTCGCGCCATGACCGCAACGACGAGGCCCGCGCAGCGGCTGGCGCTGCCACCCTGGCGCTGCAGACGGCCGGCGCGGAACAGGACATCGACGAGAACGACTGGCTGCGCCTGGGCAGCGCCCTGATCGGCATCGCGCCCGAGCGCCTTGCCGACTTCCAGCAGGCCGCGAGGGCCCTGACAGCGCAATGGTCCTTGCCGCAGCGCCGTGAGCTGGAAGTCCGGCTGTCCCGGCTCGCGGCGCGCGCCTTGCACGCGCAAGGCGATTTGCCCGGCGCGCTGGACGCCTGCTCCGCCGCGCGCCATAGCCTGTCGTCGAACGGCAGCGATGACTTCATCGAATACGAGCTGCCGTGGCTGATGGAAGCCCGGCGCGTTGACGAGGCCGGCCGCCGGGCGTTCCTGCACATCTATCAGGTCGAGGACGAGATGTGGGACGGCGCCGCGCAGCTGGTTCACGCGCGGCTGGCCGATGCGGCCGACGACTCGGCCTGGTGGCCATTGTGCGCCATGCGGGCCTGCAACACGGCAGAGACGCTGGCGGCCTTCCTGTCAAAAGCGCAAGAGGGAGAGCAGGATCCGCGGACCCTCTCCCCGACCCACGAAGCGCTCTTTGGCGCCGTGGGTGAGCAAGTGGATGCGCAGGCCTTGCAGGCGGTGTTCGACGCGGCACGCGCACTGGCCGAGCAGCGTTCGCCGGGCCATCCATGGATCGCCAGACTGGCGGCAGTCAACGACGGCGCGGCGGGCCGCATCGATGCCACTACGCAAGCGGCGCGACTGTATGCGGCGGCGCAGGAAGGCGGCATGCAGGACAACCGCACGGCCTATGCCCTGTTCGAGGCACGGGTGCAATCGCTGGGGGTGATCCAGACGCTGAAGCTGCCGGCCTGCTCGCTGCCAAGCGGGCTGTGGGCGTACAACTTCGGCGTCGCGCTTGGCGATTTGCTCGAGGAACACCTTGACCGCGTCCCCGCCGAGTCGCGCAACGAAACCTACAGCGATTTCATCAAGCTGCAGATTGCCGCCTACGAACAAGGGCAAGCATGCCTGGAGCGCTATTTCGAGAGCGGCGCCGGCCATCCGTACGATGCCTGCGCGCACCTCTACTCCATGCTGTGCAACAACCTGGCCATCATCTACCGGTACGACGAGCGGCGCTACGAGGATGCCGTCGAGCTGCACAGGCGCGGCATCGCCGCCAGCCCGTTTGCCGAACACTACGCAGGCCTGCTGAGCGTGCGGATCGCGATGCAGGATGCCGAGGGGATCATCGGCGCCGCCGAGCAGCTCTGGCACTACGCCGCCGAGTTTGGCTACAGCCGGCATGACCCCAACGAATACCTGAGCGAGGTGTCGCAGGCCCTGTACAAGCTCGATCGCGACCGCGAGATTCCCATCTGGCTGGAGCGCCTGGTGAAATGGGAGCGGGAAGAAGGCCGGGACGGTAGCAACGGTAGCAACCTGTCGAGCAGGGACTTGGGCGTGCGCCTGCAAATGGCCTTCAACCTGGCGCATCACTGCCCGGAAGAAGCCACGGCCCTGTGGAGCCGCATTGCACGTCAGGTCGATGACTGCCCGGAATCCTGGCTGGTCAGCCTGGCGGCCGACACGCTCAGCGGGCTGCAGCGCCACGCCGAGGCCACTGCGCTCTTCGAGCGTGCCATCGCAATCAATCCACGCAGCAACGAATACGAGCTAGCCGATGTCAAGGCGATGGAGGAGAAAGTGGCGCTCTACCGCGCGCAAGCCAACCCCGCCGGCAAGAGCAAGAGCTGGTGGCAAGTCTGGAAATGAGTACCGCCAGGCGGACGACGGGCTACGCGCCGCGCAACGCCCTCAATGCCGGCGCCCTGAAGTCCGGCATCGCCGCGCGCAGCCAGGCGCGCGGCGACGATGCGGCGGTGCGCGCCTGGCTGCTCAACCACTTCTATCGGCATCTCGTCGCCAACTTCGAGCCTGCCGTCAAGATCGATTCGCTCGACGGTGCGCGCCAGGCCCTGAGATCCGAGGCGATGCCGGAGTGGGTTGCGGCTCGCCTTGGCGCGCCGGCCAAGGCGAGCGTCGGTGAAGCCGCGGCGCCACCGGCCCCGGTCGTCTGGGTGGATCCTGTCGAGCCGCGCCTGCTGGCGCTGGAAGTGCGGCTCGTCGAGTTCCTGACCTCGCGCAAGGGCACCGCGCTTGACGGCAAGCTCGACCGCATCACCTGCCCGCAAGCGCTGGCGCTGTGGGATAACGAACATGCTGAAATGGCCACGCGCATCGAGCGCGGCTGGCGCCATAGCCAGCCCGAAGCGCTGCGCACCATGCTGCCGACGTCGCATGGCGTGTTCGTGGAGTTGCTGCCGGACAGCGCGCTGCTGCGCGCGGAAATGGCCTTTGAAAGCTATGTCATGCGGCATTGCCTGGGGCAGTTTTCCGACCGGCGCGCGCTGTCCGGCGGCTACGGCGAGCGCTATGCCGAAGCGGTGGCGCAGCGGCGCCTGCGCCTGCTGAGTTTGCGCGATGCCAGCGGGCAACCGCATATCACCATCAGCGTGCACGTGCTGGCCAATGGCGCGCTCACCGTCGACCAGGTCAAGGGCAAGCAGAACAAGCCGCCCATCGCGCGCTACGTGGAAGATGTGCTGGCCTGCCTGAACGCCCTGGGTACCGGCGAGGAAACCCCGGACGATTGCATCGCCATCGGCGTGGTACGCACGCCAGCCGGCTGGACTCGCATTGAAGACGTGGCCGACGCCACGACGCAGACCCGATTGGTCGCCCGCTACCCACAACTCTTTGCCAGGCTCAGCGCGCCGACGCCAATGGTGGAGTGGCTGGTCGCCGCGCGCCAGCCTGGCTTGCTGGCGGAGCGCTCGCCAATGGCGGCATCGGTCCGGTATGCCACTCGGCAAATGCCGGCCCCGGGTGACGCCGAGGCGGTAGTCGCCACGGAAGGGGTGCCATGGCCGGACATCTCGCCGTCGCACGCGGCGCAGATCCAGGCTTCGCCCTCGCGAGGCATAGCGGAGCGCCAGACCGGATGAATGGGATCAATGTCTTCTACCTGCTCCTCGGGGCCTTTGTGCTATGGCGGGTCTACCGCTTCCTGCGCCCCAAGCGTCCGGCTGTGTTCACCCGGCGCAAGCAATGGGCATTGACGTTGGCGCAGCCCATGGTCGATGCCAGCAGCATGACGGGCTTTTTCAACCCCGCCTCGGACCACATGACCGACGCCGCGCGCGCGTTGTTCCGCGTGCAGTTGCTGCATCAGATGGAGTTCCGCGCCAATGCCACGGATGACGAAGTGCGCCAGCACCTCGCCCATGTGTTCGAATCACGGTGGTTTCGCGCCGACCTGCATGCGCTGCTGCCGACCGACGATCCGCGCGCCGCGCTGGCTTTTGCCTGCGTCCGGATGGCCTTTTTTGCGCGCAACGTCATGTTGATGGGCTGGGTGGAGCCGATGGCCGCGTGGCGCGTGCTCCTGCTCAACGCGCAGCGCGCGCAGGACTGCTTTGCCAGCTGGGAAGATTTCGGCCACGCCTTTATCGCCGGGCGCCAGCAATGGCTTGCCGCATTCCGCGCCGACCCTCTGGGCAAGTCCTTCGATGCAGCCAGCTTGCGCCAGCTGCTGGCGCCGCCCAAGGGCGCCTGGGCGGCGCTCGCATGGCCGGACCTGCCGGCGTTCAGCCCCGAGCCGCGCTGAGTCAGCGCCCGGACGCCGCCCGGTAGGCGGCGATGCGCGCCTTGAGTCCCGGCCGGGCGGCGGAACGCACCAGCTCGGCCAGCTGCGCCGCGCGTGCCGCTTCGGCCATGGCATGGCCGCCCTGCGTGGCGGCCTGGATAGCGGCATGGGTTGGCGCATCCAGCCGGCGTGCACGCTGCGCCAACGTGGCAAGCGCGCCGGCGCGCGCCTGCGGCGCCACCAGATCGCCGGCCATGTCGCAAGCCGCCGCTTCCTCGGCCCGGACCGCCCGTCCGCTCGCGATCCAGTCCCGCGCCGTCGCCACACCCACCAGCTGCGCCAGCCGGGCGCTGCCCAGCACCAGGCCGAAGGCCGCGCCGGGGAAAGCCAGCGTGCTGCCCGGTGCGATCCAATGCTGCTCGCAGGCCACCATCAGGTCGGCGCCCGCGCCCATGGCGCGGCCCTGGACCAGCGCTACGGTGGTGAAGGGCGCGCCCTGCACGCTTTGCAGCAGCAGCTCGACGCGCACGAAACGCGCCAGCAGCGAATCGTCGCTCTCGCTATCGAGCTCACCCAGGTCGAACCCCGTGCAGAAATGCGTGCCGGCGCCGTCAATGGCGAGCAGGCGGGTGCCATCGTGGTAGCACGCCAGCACCGCCGCCGCGAGCGCCTCCACCAGCCTGGCCGACAGCGCATTGCCGCGCTCTGGCCGGTTCAGCGTCAATCGGGTGACGTCACCTTGCTTGTCAATCAGCAGACCGGCTTGTTCCACGTTCACCCCTGCGCCGGTGGTGCCACCGGCGCCCACAGGTTGGGCACCAGCGCATTGGAGTAGCCGGATACAAACGGCTTGGTGGCGCCGCTGGCAGCGTCATACACGTGGCGCTGTATGCGGCCGATGTTGCCGCCATAGAGATGCACGCTGATCGACACCCGGTCGTCATGCGCATTGCGCACGCGGTGCACATCGCCCAGCGTGGGCGAGACCGCGGCCACCTGGCCGGCGCTCAGCACCACGCCATCGCCGTCTTCCACCAGCCGGCCGCCTTCCACGCGGTAGTGCTGGTCCACCTCGGCGCCGCGCAGCATGCCGATCAGGCCCCACACCGTGTGGTCGTGCACGGGCGTTTGCTGGCCCGGCCCCCAGACGAAGCTGACCAGCGAAAAACGATCGAGCGGATCACCATAGAGCAAATGCTGCTGGTAGTAGACAGGATGCGGGCGCGCCATGGCCTCAGGCAGCCAGTCGTCGTGCGCCACCAGTTCGCTCAGCGCGGCGCTGGCTTGCGCGAGGATGTCCGGCTCGCTGCTGCCCTCACGTTCCGCCTGCGTGACCACGCGGCTGATGGTGGCAACGAACGCGCGCAGCCGATCGATGTTGCCGGTGTTGCCAGTGTTGTCGCTCATGATGATTCCTCCATCTGCCTTTGACTTTACGTAGGGTCTTGTTCCGTGGCTGCCCTGCCCGCCTGGTAGCGGGCGCGCACGGCGGCGTTGTGCTCGCCCAGCGCCGGCGGGTCGCGGCGGATCGGCAAGCCCAGCCCATCGAAACGCAGCGGCGAGGCGAAGGTGCGGGTCTGGTGGCCGCCAGGCAGCGTCAGCGGGCGCACCCAATCCATATGCGCCACCTGCGGATCGTCCAGCGCGGCGGCATAGTCGTTGATACGCGCATGCGGCACGCCAGCGGCATTGAAGGCGGCAATCCAGTGCGCCACGCCAGCGGTGGCAAAGCGCTCTTCGAGCAGGATCTTCAGTGCGGCCTGGTTGGCCGCGCGGTCGCGCGTGGTGGCAAAGCGCGCGTCCTGCGCCAGCGCGGGCAGTGCCACCACGCGCACCACTTCGAGCCAGAGCTTCTGGTTGCCCGCGGCGATGGCAAAGTAGCCATCGGCGGCCTGGAATGCCTGGTAGGGCGCATTGCGCGGATGCGCGGAGCCCAGCTTGGCCGGGCTCCGGCCGGTGCCGAAGTACTCGCTGGTCTGCAGTGCGGCGATGCCGAGCGTGCAGCCGTACATCGGCACATCGATATGCGCGCCCGCGCCGCCGGCCCGCACACGCGTGAGCGCGCTGGCAATGGCAAAGGCGCCGTACAGGCCCGAAGCAAAGTCGGCCAGCGGCACGCCGCACTTCACCGGCGCGCCATCGGGCTCGCCGGTCACGCTCATCACGCCGGCGGCAGCCTGGATGGTCAGGTCGAACCCGCCCTCGCCCGCGCGCGGGCCGCTCTGGCCGTAGGCGGACACAGAGCAATACACCAGCCCCGGCTTTTGCTCGCGAAAGCTGGCGTAACCCAGCCCGAGCCGGTCCATCACCCCGGGGCGGTTGTTCTCGATCACCACGTCGGCATCCAGGATCAGCGCACGCGCCAGCGCCACGTCGGCGGCATCCTTCAGGTTGAGCGCCACCGACTCCTTGTTGCGGTTGAGCGAAGCGAAATTCTCGGAGAAGCCATCGGACAGCGGTGGCCACTGCCGCAAGGTGTCGCCCTCGGGCGCTTCCACCTTGATCACCTCGGCGCCCATATCGGCCAGCAACATGCCGCAAAAAGGCCCGGCGGCAACGGTACAGAATTCCACAACCCGCACGCCTTGCAGCGGCAGGTCCTGTTGGTCGAGATCACGCATGGGAAGCATCCACAGGGAAGGAGAGAGAGGCGGCGCAGTGCATCAGCCGTCCTCATCGGCAGGCTGCCGGCCGCGTTGCGACGATTATAGGGAGTTGCAAAATACGATACTATCGTTCCACATTTGAGAACAGCGCGCGCCATCCGCATAGGATGCCCGCATGGAGCATAAGCATCGATGAACAACACCTTGATCAAGGGCCTCGGCGTGATCGAGTTGCTGGCGCACAGCGACCGGCCGCTGGGCCTCACCGAGATCGCCACCCACCTGGGCCTGGCCAAGAGCAATGTGCATCGGCTGCTGCAAGCGCTGACCGAGCTCAACTATGTGATCCGCGACGCCTCCGGCACCGGCACCGGCTACAGCGCGTCGATCAAGCTCTGGGAGCTGGGCTCGGCGGTGCTCTCGCGGCTGGACCTGCGCCGCCATGCCCAGGCGTGGATGGACAAGCTGATGCACGCCAGCGGCGAGAGCGTGCACCTGTCCGTGCTGGACCGCGCCGAGGTGGTCTACGTGCACAAGATCGACAGCCCCAACCCCGTGCGCGCCTATACCCAGATCGGCGGGCGGGCGCTGGCGCACTGCGTGGCCACCGGCAAGGCGATGCTGGCCTTCCAGCCGGACACCGCGTTGCAGCGCATGTTCGCCACGCTGGCGCCGTCCACCCCCAACAGCATCGTCGAGCCCGAGCGTTTCCTGCGGGAGATGGCCAAGGTGCGCAAAGAGGGCTATGCGGTCAACCGCGGCGAGTGGCGCGAGACCGTCTACGGCGTGGCCGCGCCGATCTGCGACGGCAACGGGCACGTCATCGCCGCCATCGGGCTGTCGGGGCCGGCTGAGCGGTTCAAGCCGCACAAGATCAAGGGCTTTGCCGCGCTGGTGCTGAACGCGGCCACGGAGATCTCCGATGACCTGGGCGGCGGCAACCGGCACAATGCCCTGGCGCTGGCCACCCGCAGCATGGTGGCGATGCGGCGCGGCTGAGCCCGGGGCATCAGCCATGCTTCCCGAACCCGCGAGAGGGCGCGAATGGTGGCCTTTGCCGCACCTGGCCCCGCCCCCCTCGGCAACGCCGGCGCCTGCCGGTGCACAAAACCGGCCGACGGGTTAAGCTTGCGGTTTGGCCGCCGCGCCCAGGCGCGGCATCCCCCACCGCGGCGGCACCGGCTGCGCTTGTCGCACGCAACCTTCTTCAGGAGAAAGGCATGTACCAGGATCTCGCCCTCTACATCGACGGGGAATTCGTCAAGGGAGGGGACCGACGCGAGCAAGACGTCATCAACCCCGCCACCCAGGAACTGCTGGGCAAGCTGCCGCATGCCAACCGCGGCGATCTGGACCGCGCCCTGGCCGCCGCGCAGCGCGCCTTTGAAAGCTGGAAGAAGACCTCGCCGCTGGAGCGCTCCAAGATCCTGCGCCGCGTGGCGGAACTGACCCGCGAGCGCGCCAAGGACATCGGCCGCAACATCACGCTGGACCAGGGCAAGCCGCTGGCCGAAGCCATCGGCGAAGTCATGATCTGCGCCGAGCATGCCGAATGGCACGCCGAGGAATGCCGGCGCATCTACGGCCGCGTGATCCCGCCGCGCCAGCCCAACGTGCGCCAGATCGTGGTGCGCGAGCCGATCGGCGTGTGCGCTGCCTTTACGCCGTGGAACTTCCCCTTCAACCAGGCGATCCGCAAGATGGTCTCGGCCATCGGCGCCGGCTGCACGCTGATCCTCAAGGGACCGGAAGACTCGCCCAGCGCGGTGGTCGCGCTGGCCCAGCTGTTCCACGATGCAGGCCTGCCCCCGGGCGTGCTGAACATCGTCTGGGGCGTGCCGGGCGAAATCTCCACCTACCTGATCGAGTCGCCGATCGTGCGCAAGATCTCCTTCACCGGTTCGGTGCCGGTGGGCAAGCAGCTGGCCGCGCTGGCCGGCGCCCACATGAAGCGCGTGACCATGGAGCTGGGCGGGCACTCGCCGGTGCTGGTGTTTGACGACGCCGACATCGAGCCGGCAGCGGAAATGCTGGCGCGCTTCAAGCTGCGCAACGCCGGCCAGGTGTGCGTGTCGCCCACGCGCTTCTACGTGCAGGAAAAAGCCTACGACAAGTTCCTGGCGCGCTTTACCGAGGTGATCGGCTCGATCAAGGTTGGCGACGGCCTGGACGACGGCACGCAGATGGGGCCGCTTGCGCACGAGCGCCGCATCGCCTCGATGGAGCAGTTCCTGGACGACGCCAATCACCGCGGCGGCAAGGTGGTGGCGGGCGGCAAGCGCATCGGCGACAAGGGCTTCTTCTTCGCCCCGACCGTGGTCACAGACCTGCCCGACGACGCCAAGCTGATGGTCGACGAGCCCTTCGGCCCGGTGGCGCCGGTGACGCGCTTCAAGGATGTGGAAGAAGTGCTGCGCCGCGCCAACAGCCTGCCGTTCGGCCTGGCCTCGTACGTCTTCACCAACTCGCTGAAGACCGCGACGTTGGTGTCCAACGGCCTGGAAGCCGGCATGGTCAACATCAACCACTTCGGCATGGCGCTGGCCGAGACGCCGTTTGGGGGCATCAAGGATTCCGGCATCGGCAGCGAAGGCGGCCAGGAAACCTTCGATGGCTACCTGGTGACCAAGTTCATCACGCAGGTCTGACGTACCGTGCTGGCCGGGCAACCGGCCAGCCAGGAAAAGATGGTTGGCGACGGCTGGCGAGCGCGCAAACCAGGCCTCAAACCAGGCTTATTTCCCCCGGGCCTTGTGGTAGTCCTCGGCAAAATCCTTCCACTGCGCCTGCGCCATCTCGCAGCCATGCCGCGCCAGCCGCAGCACCGGCGCGCGCCAGCGCGAACCGGCGGCGAATTCCTGCAACGCCTCGATCCGATCGGCGGCTTCATGGCCGCAGCCGCGCAGGTGCGCCCAGGCCGCCGAGCGCGCCATCGTGAGAAGCACTTCGCTCAGGCTGGCGCGATCGGTGTGAGGCCCAAGGTTCACGCGGTCGGCCGTGGGCTGCAGGCTCTTGACGATGTAGGACGGCGCTGCTGACCCGGCACCCATCGCAACCGCCGAGAGCAGCGCAGGCGAAGCCGCCTGCATGGCATGCTGGATATGCACCACGCGCGCTGCGTCGCTGCCCCATGCGGGTTGCGCGCCATACGGCAAGCCCTGCCACGCGCTGGGCGCGGCGCGCTTGATGTCGATCAGCCGCTGGGCGGTGGGCGTGCCGGGCGCATGCGCGAGCACCACATAGCGCTCCAGCCCCAGGCTGCCCACGCCCGCCACCCGCCGCGCGGCGTCGTCGGCCGCGAACTGGCCGTGATGGGCCTGCCGCGCGAACTCGCGCAGGATGGCCCCAGCGCGCTTGCGCTCGCCTTTGAGCGGAGCCAGCGCATGGCTGTTGTCGATCAGCAGGCGCCGTTTCCCGCCGCGCCGCACGGTGCGCGCCGCCAGGAGCTCGCCGCGGCGGCGGCGTTTGACGCGGCGCAGCAGCGTCGCCACCAGCCCGGTGGCGGTGGCGCGCTCCACCCAGCGCGGCTTGCCGCTGGCCAGCACCGCCGCGTAGGTCTCAAGCATGCGCTCGGCGCCCGCGCGCGCGTCGGCGTCCGACAGGCCGAGCTGCGGCGCCGCGATCATCAGGCTGGACAGCAGGCGCACAAGGTCCACCGTCAGCGGCGCGGCCATCGCGTCGTCGAAGTCGTTCAGATCAAAATAAACCAGGCCGTTGTCGCCCTTGAAGCTGCCCAGGTTCTCCAGATGGAGATCGCCGCAAACATAGGTGGTGGGGGCTTCCACCAGGGCGGCCTCGGTGCCCACCGAGGCCGCGTAGAGGTGGTTGGTGCCACGCAGGAAGGCGAACGGATCGGCGGCGATGGCGGCGAGCTTGCGGGTCAGCCGCTCGGGATCGCGGCCATGGTTATAGATCAGGATGGCTTCCGTAGCTGGGTGCATGGTTTCGTCATAGTGGCGGGCAACCGGGCAAGTGTACCCGGATGGCGCGCACGGAACATGCACCGCGCGCTCAGCGGAAGAAGACGCCGCGCAAGAGGAACGTGTAGTCCGCCTCGGCCGCCATCAGGCCCACCAGCACCAGCAGGCACAGCGGCGGCAGCAGGATGGCGCAGATCAGCGCCAGCCGCTCCCAGGCCATGTGCATGAACACGGCCACGATCAATCCGGCCTTCATCACCATGAAAAGCAGGATCAGGGTCCAGCGCAGATAGCCCTCGAAATGGAAGTAGTCCACCAGGTACGACAGCGTGGACAGCACGAACAACAGTGCCCAGATCTTCAGGTATAGGCCGATGGGATGCTGCTGCCCATGTTGCTGGCCAAGCGGTTGCCCGTGCGGCGAATCGCCGTGCGAGCCGGTAACGGCGGGGGCCTGCGCGGGCAATTCGGGAGATGGGGACGACGCAGCCATGAGGGGCCTCACCAAAGATAGAACAGCGCGAAGATAAAGACCCACACCAGGTCCACGAAGTGCCAGTAGAGCCCGGCAATCTCCACGATCTGGTAGTTGCCCGTGCGCTCGTAGCGGCCCCGCAGCACCTTGGTGGCGACGATCAGCAGGTAGATCACGCCGCAGCTCACATGCAGGCCATGGAAGCCGGTGATCATGAAGAAAGCCGAGCCGAACTGCGGCGCACCCATCGGGTTGCCCCACGGGCGCACGCCCTCGGTCACTATCAGCTTGGTCCACTCAAAAGCCTGCATGCTGACGAAGGCCACGCCGAACAGCGCCGTGGCAAACATGAGCAACGCGCATTTCACGCGATCGCGCCGGTAGGCAAAGTTGACGGCCATCGCCATCGTCCCGCTGCTGCTGATCAGCACGAAGGTCATGATGGCGATCAGCAGCAGCGGCACCTCGGTGCCGCCCACCTTGAGCCCGAACACGATGCTGGGGTTCGGCCAGGGCGCCGTGCTGGCGATCCTGACCGTCATGTACCCGGTCAGGAAACAGCTGAAGATGAAGGTATCGGACAGCAGGAAGATCCACATCATCGCCTTGCCCCACGACACCTTGAAGGCCCGCTGGTCCGAGGACCAGTCGGCCACCAGCCCGCGCAAGCCGGTCACCGCCGGTGCGGATGAAGTGGGTAGCGAAGACATGGGCGCGTCTCCTTCGAGAATCGGCCGGGCCGCCTAGCCGCGGCCGCAGATAAAGCGAACGAACTCCGGCGTCAGCCAGCCGAGCGCGGCCAGCAGCACCAGCCACACTGCCAGCAGGAAATGCCAGTAGCGCGCGCACAGGCGAATGCGCAGCGCGCTGCCCGGCCCGGCGCGCATGGCCATCATCCAGCCAACCAGGCCGCCCAGCACATGCAGGCCATGCATCGCGGTCAGCAGGTAGAAGAAGCTCCCGGACGGGTTGTTGGCAGGCACCACGTGGATGGCGAGCAGGGCCTGCCATGCCCACAACTGCGAAGCCACGAACGCCGCCGCGGCCAGCCCGCCGAGGCACAGCGCGCGGTGCGCCACCGAGACGCGTCCGGCGCGGGCCGCGCGCGCGGCCACCAGCATCACCCCGCTACCCGCCGCCAGCAAGGCCGTGGACAGCCAGACCTGCCACGGCAACGCCACGGCGTGCCAGTCCGGCGAATCCATGCGCATGGCGTACGCGGCGATAAACAAACCAAACAGCGAACTGACCACGCCCATGAACACCCACAGCCCGATGCTGGCCGGCGCGGGCCCCGCGCGCTGCCTGCCCACATCGCCGGGGCCGGGGCCCGGGCGCCGCTCGCCGTCGGCACCGGTGCGATAGACCAGGTTCGCGTTCATGCCACGGCTCCATGGCTGGTGTGCGGCTCGGGCTCGGCGCCCCCGGCCTCGGGCGGCGCGTTCTGCGCAATGAAATCCTCGCTCGCACCCGGCACGCTATAGGCATAGGCCCAGCGATGCACCACCGGCTGCTGCGCGCCCCAGTTGCCGTGCACGGGCGGCGTGTCCGGCGTCTGCCACTCCAGCGAGGCCGCGCGCCAGGGATTGGACCCCGCCGGCCTGCCGTGCCTGACGCTCCAGGCCAGGTTGAAGATGAACAGCAACTGCGCCGCCGCCACGATAAACGCCGCCACGGAGATATAGGCGTTCATGGTGTGGGCCGACTCGGGAATGAAGGCGTAGTTGTCGTAGGCGTAGTAGCGCCGCGGCATGCCAAGGATGCCCAGGTAGTGCATCGGGAAGAAGATGGCATAGGTGCCGACGAACGTCACCCAGAAATGGATGTGCCCCAGCTTGTCGTTGAGCATGCGGCCGGTGACCTTGGGGTACCAGTGATAGATCCCGCCAAACACCACCAGGATCGGCGAAACGCCCATCACCATATGGAAGTGCGCGACCACGAAATACGTGTTCGACAGCGGAATGTCCACGCTGACATTGCCCAGGAACAGCCCGGTCAGCCCGCCGATCACGAAGGTGCTGATAAAGGCGATGGCAAACAGCATCGGCACCGAGAAATGAATGTCGCCCCGCCATAGCGTGATGACCCAGTTATAGACCTTGATGGCGGTGGGAATGGCGATGATCAGCGTGGTGGTGGCAAAGAAGAAGCCGAAGTACGGGTTCATCCCGCTCACGAACATATGGTGCGCCCACACCACCACCGACAGCACGCCGATGGCCAGGATGGCCCACACCATGGTGCGATAGCCGAAGATGCTCTTGCGCGAATGCACGCTGACCAGGTCGGAGACGATGCCGAACGCCGGCAACGCGACGATGTACACCTCCGGATGGCCGAAGAACCAGAACAGGTGCTGGAACAGCAGCGGGCTGCCGCCCTTGTAGTTCAACTGCTGGCCCAGCGAAACGATCGCAGGCATGAAGAAGCTCGTGCCCAGCGTGCGGTCGAGCAGCATCATCACGCCCGACACGAACAGCGCCGGAAAGGCCAGCAACGCCAGGATGGTGGCCATGAAGATGCCCCACACGGACAGCGGCATGCGCATCAGCGTCATGCCCTCGGTGCGGGCCTGCAGCACGGTGGTGACGTAGTTGAGCCCGCCCATGGTGGCGGCCACGATGAAGATCACCAGCGACACCAGCATCAGGATGATGCCCCACTCATAGCCGGGCGTGCCCGGCAGGATGGCCTGCGGCGGATACAGCGTCCAGCCGGCGCCGGTGGGCCCGCCCGGCACGAAGAAGCTCGACAGCAGCACCAGCACCGAGAGGAAGTAGACCCAGAAGCTCAACATGTTGAGGTACGGGAACACCATGTCGCGCGCCCCCACCATCAGCGGGATCAGGAAATTGCCGAAGCCGCCGAGAAAGAGCGCCGTGAGCAGGTAGATCACCATGATCATCCCGTGCATGGTCACGAACTGGTAGTAGCGGTTGGCATTGATGAACGTGAAGTGCCCGGGAAAACCCAGCTGCAGGCGCATCAGGTTGGAAAGCACCACGCCCACCAGCCCCACGAAGATGGCAACCAGCGTGTACTGCACCGCGATCACCTTGTGATCCTGGCTCCAGATATAGCGGGTAAAGAAGCTCTGCGGTCCGTCGTGGGCGGCCTCGTCGGCGTATGCCATAGCACTCCCTCCTGTAGCCTTCTTTGCAACCTGCCTGCGATCTACCTGGCCGCGGCGCCGGACGCGGCGCCCGCCTGCGTTGCCGCGCCGGGCGCGCCGTTGGCGCGGATGTAGGCAATCAGCGCGCTCACCTCTTCGTCGCTCAGGGCCATCTTTGGCATGAGCGGGCCGAAGCCCTTGACCAGGCGCGCCTGCGGATCGGTGATCTCCGTCTTCAGGTAAGCGTCGTCGACCTTCGCGCTGCTGCCGTCGGCAAAGGTCCCGGTACTGCCATACAAGCCCTTCCAGCTTGGCCCCACGCCAACGGTGCCATCGATGCTGTGGCAACCCACGCAGCCCTTGCTCTGCGCCAGCGCGCGGCCCTGCCCGACGAGCGTATCGGCCGCCGGCGCGCCGGCAGGCGCTGCCCCTGTCACCGCAGCGGGCGTCTTCGCCATGGTCAGCGCGAACGTCGGCTGGCGCGCGAGCCATGCCTGGAACGCCGCCTCGTCCTCCACCACCACATGGCCGCGCATGTTGTAGTGGCCGACCCCGCACAGTTGCGCGCACAGGATCTCGTACGTGCCCGCCTTGGTCGGCGTGAACCAGAACGACGTGACGGTGCCTGGCACCATGTTCATGCGAGCGCGAAACGGCGGCACGTAGAAGTCGTGGAGCACGTCCTTGGAGCGCAGCAGCACCTTGACCGGGCGATTCAGCGGCAGATGGACCTCCTGGCCGGCGACGATGATGTCGTCCTGCCCGCGCGGGTCGTCCGGGTTCACGCCCAGCGGATTGGCGGGCGTGACAAAGCGCGGGTCCGAGGTGCCGAGCTGGCCGCCCCGGCCGGGAAAGCGAAAGCCCCACTGCCACTGCTGGCCCACCACCTCCAGGACCATGGCGTCGCCGGGTGGGCGCACGTACTCGGCATAGACGAACAGGCCCGGCGCCAGCAGCGCGATCACCCCAAGCGTGGTGCCCGCTGTCAGCCACAGCTCCAGCCTGGGGTTTTCCGGCTGATAGGCCGCGCGCGCGCCGTCGCGATGGCGGTAGCGCCAGACGATGTAGGCGACGAACAGGTTGATGATGACGAAGAAGATGCCGGTGATGACCAGCGTGATGGTCAGCGTGTCGTCCATCTGCTTCCAGTTGGAGGCAAGCGGCGTCGCCCACCACGGGCTCAAGAAATGGAAGAGCACCGAAGCAACGACGATGATCACGATTGCAATGGCTATCGCCATACCGACCCTCCCCGCTTGCGCACAGAAGGATGCGAACTACACGCAAGCTGAGATAAGACTAGTGCATCTGGTCCGCCACCGGCAAGGCGGCCTTGACAGCGCTTTGGGTGCGATGCCACACAAGATGGCCCGGCCATGCGCCACCAGCGGCAAAACAAAAAGCGGCGGAGAAAGCCGAAGCTTTCATCCGCCGCCGCCAGCCCGCACGGCCCGTGTAGTGGCAATGCGCGGGTCTAAACCGCTAAACCGCTAAATCGCTAAACAGCACGTAGACGCAGGGCAATGGAAACAGGGATGCGCCGCGGCACGCGCCGATGGATTTGCTGATGGATTGGCTGGCATTTCCTCCGGTTTGCGTGCTCAGTGAGATACATCCTTGTTTTCAAGCTTCCAGTAGGCAATGGCTGCGGTCATGCCGAAGATCATGTGGCCAACCAGCGTATGCCAGCCACGCGCATCGGCGAACCAGGTGAAAAAGCGCGTCATGCCGTAGAAGTTGAGCAGGTACACGGCAATGCCGAATACCGCGCCGGTAAGCAACGCCAGGCCCGTGCTCGAATCCAGGTGAAATGGCGCGATGATGGCCCCCAGGATCATGCCCAGCACCGCGCCGAGCACAAAGTGGATCATCAGCGCCGCGGCCACGGTACCCACGCTGAACAACGAAGTCTGGAGCACGTCCTGCCCCATCAGGATCGCCGCGATCATCCGCGTCGTGCCCCACGGGTTGATGCCCGCCACCATCGTCGACCAGAACAGCTCGATCACCATCAGCAGCGCCCCGGCCGCCAGCCCCGACACCGCTGCCGCGGTCCAGTCTGGCATGCGGCGCACGTAGTGGTGCGATTGCATGTGAAGTTCCATAGCCACCTCCGGATATGCTGTTTCACCGCCGCTTTTGCTGCGGTTGCGCTGCGGTTGCGCTTGCTATACGCAAGTTGCGACCTGATTGCCGATCTGGCCCGCGTATCTGCACAGCATAGGACACGCCGGCCTGATCGTTTGACCGCACACGCGCAAATAAGTGCTGGAGGTGGGCCGGCGCCACGTTGGCGCCGCAACGTGCCACGCGCGGGTGACAGGATCGGTACTTGGCGGGCGGCGATCCGTTCAGGCGGCGCTGGCCTGCGTGCCGGCGACCGCCGCGATTGTTGCCAGCACGCCGCGCTCGCGCAGCATGCGCGTCTGCGTGGCCAGCGTTTCGACGAACACGCGCGAAGCAGCCAGATCCCCGAACACCGGCGTGAACGACGCGATGGCCGCGATGCGATCCGCCTCCCGTGCATGCCGGGCCTCGGCCTCGGCCAGCAAGGCACGGAGCGAAGATGCCAGCGGGTCTTCGATACGGTACTCGGCGCCGTGCTCGTCCCGGCCGCGCAGGAAATGCAGCCAGCCGGCCACGCCCAGCGCCAGGCGCGGAAACGGGGCGCCGGCGCGCAAACGTTCGCGGATCGGCGCCAGCAGGCGCTGCGGGATCTTCTGCGAGCCGTCCATGGCGATCTGGCTGGTCTTATGCTGCAGCGCGGGATTAGCAAAGCGCGCCAGCAGGTCGCGCCGATAGGTCGCGGTGTCCAGCCCCGGCAGCGCGGGTAAGGTCGGCAGCATTTCCTGCTCCATCATGCCGGCCACCAGCGCGCGCACAGCCGGCACGGCGATGGCGCGGTCGGTGGTGGCCCACCCGGCCACCATGCCCAGGTAGGCCATGGTCGAATGGCTGCCGTTGACCAGGCGATGCTTGAGCGTCTCGAACGGATGCACGTGTTCGACGAACTGCGCGCCGCCCGCCTCCCAGCGTGGCCGGCCGGCCACGAAGCGGTCCTCCATCACCCACTGCAGGAAGGGCTCGCCCACCACGGGCCATGCGTCCTCAACGCCAAGCGCGGCGCTGATGCGCGCGGCATCGTCCACGGTGGTCTTGGGCACGATGCGGTCGACCATGGCATTGGGAAAAGCGCAGCGTTCGGCCACCCAATCGTGGAGCGCGCCGTCCACGCGCGCGCAGAAGGCCAGCAGCAAGCCGCGCAGCGTGTCGCCGTTGGCGGCGATGTTGTCGCAACTGAGCAAGGTCAGCGGCGGCAGGCCGCGCGCCATGCGTCGTTGCAGGCCGCGCGCCAGATAGCCGATGGCGGTGACCGGGGCGCCGGCATGCAGCAGGTCATGGGCGATGCCCGGGTCGCTGAAGTTCAATGTGCCGGTGGCAGGGTCATGGCAGTAACCCTTCTCCGTCACCGTCAGGCTGACGATGCGCGCGTCCTCATGCGCGATCCGCTCCAGCACGGCATCGGGATCATCCGCGGCCACCAGCACCGCCATCACCGCGCCAATCACCTGCAACTGCACAAAGCGGCTGCCGTCGTCCCGCACCCCGCGCAATGCAAGCGTGTACAGGCCTTGCTGCGGCGCCAGCGCGTCGCGCGTGTCTGGCCGGCGCAGCGAGACGCCGACGATGCCCCAGTCCAGCGAGTGCGCGTCGGCGGCATCTGCGTGCAGCGCGGCTTCCGTCACCGCCGCCTGGTGCGCGCGGTGAAAGGCGCCGATGCCCAGGTGGACGATGCCGCCACGCAGGCGTTCGCGCGCATAGCGCGGGCGCAGTACGTCATGCGGAAGCTGCGCGAGCGTGTCGGGATGCAGTCTTGGCGTCGTCATGGGGCGTGCCTGTGTTTGCCTGTGTTTGCCTGTGTTTGCCTGTGTTTGCCTGTGCTTTCCTGAATTTGCCTGTATCTGCCCGGCATTTGCGCTACCAGTGCCAGAGCGTGCCATCGTGGGCAAGGCGATTCACCGGCAGGTAGGCGCGTTGATAGGGAAACCTGGCCGCCAGCGTCTCATCGATATCCACGCCATGTCCCGGCGCATCGCCCGGATACAGCATGCCGTTGGCAAAGGTGTAGGCGTGCGGGAACACCGCATCGGTCTGCTCGCTGTGGCGCATGTATTCCTGGATGCCGAAGTTGGGCACCCACAGGTCAAAATGCAGCGCGGCGCCCATGCACACCGGCGAGAGGTCGGTCGCGCCATGCGAGCCGGTGCGGACCTGGTGCATCGCGGCGAAGTCAGCGATGCGGCGCAGGTGCGTAATGCCACCCGCATGGACCACGGTGGCGCGGATGTAGTCGATCAACTGCTCCTGGATCAGCGTCTTGCAGTCCCAGATGGTGTTGAAGACCTCGCCCACCGCCAGCGGCGTGGTGGTGTGCTGGCGGATCAGCCGGAAGCTCTCCTGGTGCTCCGCGGGCGTGGCGTCTTCCATCCAGAACAGGCGGAACGGCTCCAGCGACTTGCCCAGGCGAGCCGCCTCGATCGGCGTAAGCCGGTGGTGCACGTCGTGCAGCAGGTGCAGGTCCCAGCCAGCCGCGTCACGTACCTTCTCGAACAGGCGCGGCGTGTGATCCAGGTAGCGCTCCGTGCTCCAGTCGTGCTCCGACGGCAGAGAGGCATCGGCCGGCTCGTAGAACAAGCGGTCCGACGACACGCCATACACCTTGTTAAGCCCCGGCACGCCCGCTTGCGCGCGCACCGCGCGGTAGCCCAGTTCCTTGTAACGCAGCACTTCGTCCACCGTGGCCTCGATATCGCTGCCATTGGCGTGGCCGTACACCATCACGCCGGTGCGGCTCTTGCCGCCCAGCAACTGGTAAAGCGGCATGCCCGCCGCCTTGGCCTTGATGTCCCACAGCGCGGTATCCACCGCGGCGATCGCGCTCATGGTCACCGGCCCGCGCCGCCAGTACGCGCCGCGATACAGGTACTGCCAGATGTCCTCCACCTGGTGCGGGTCGCGCCCGATCAGGCAGGGCGCCACGTGGTCCTCCAGGTAGCTCGCCACGGCCAGCTCGCGGCCGTTGAGCGTGGCGTCGCCGATGCCGCTCAGGCCCTCGTCGGTCTCGATCTTCAGCGTCACGAAGTTGCGTCCCGGGGAACACACGATGACGCGCGCGGCGGTGATCTTCATGCTCTCTCCTGCTTGGTTTTTGTCGATGGTTCCCAGCGCCGGCATGCGCTTACATGACCGCGCCCAGCGACCACGGCACGAACTCGTTCTGCCCGTAGCCATGCAGCTCGCTTTTGGTCTTTCGCCCCGATGCGGTCTCCAGCATCCGCCGGAAAATCTGCTCGCCCTTGTGCGCAATGCTGGCGCCGCCATCGACGATGTCGCCGCAGTTGATGTCGATGTCGTCGGCCTGCCTTTGCCACAGCGCGCTGTTGGTCGCCAGCTTGAGCGAGGGCGATGGCGCGCAGCCGTAGGCCGAGCCGCGCCCGGTGGTGAAGCAGATCAGGTTGGCGCCGCCCGCCACCTGGCCGGTGGCAGAGACCGGATCGTAGCCAGGCGTGTCCATGAAGACCAGGCCGCGCGCACGCACCGGCTGCGCGAACTCGTAGACCTCCACCAGGTTGGTGGTGCCGCTCTTGGCCACCGCGCCTAGCGACTTCTCCAGGATGGTGGTGAGCCCGCCGGCCTTGTTGCCGGCCGAGGGGTTGTTGTCCATGCTGCCGTGGTTGCGCGCGCAATAGTCCTCCCACCAGCGGATCCGCGCCAGCAGGCGCGCGGCCACCGCCGGCGACGCCGCGCGGCGCGTGAGCAGATGCTCGGCGCCGTAGATCTCGGGCGTCTCGGACAAAATGGCGCTGCCGCCATGGCGCACCAGCAGATCCACGGCCGCGCCCAGCGCCGGGTTGGCAGTCAGCCCCGAGTAGCCATCCGAGCCGCCGCATTGCAGGCCCACCATGATGTGGCTCGCCGGCACGGCTTGCCGGTGCACGCGATTGGCGTCGGCAAGCAGGTCCTGCACGATGGCCACGCCGCGCGCCACCGCGCCGGCGGTGCCGCCGCTATCCTGGATGTTGAACGCATGCAGGCGCGGGCCGCCGGCCATGCCGGCGAGATCCTCCTCGGCCAGCAGGCCATCGATCTGGTTGGCCTCGCAGCCCAGCCCCACCACCAGCACCGCGGCAAAGTTCGGGTGGCGCGCGTAGCCCGCCAGCGTGCGGCGCAATACGCGCAGGTTCTCGCCCTCGCTATCGGTGGCGCAGCCCGCGCCATGCGTGAGCGCCACCACGCCATCCACATTGGGAAACGCGGCCAGCGCCTCCGGGCGAAGCTCACGCCGGAAATGATCGGCAATGGCACGCGCCACCGTGGCGGAGCAGTTCACCGAGGTAAGGATGCCGATGTAGTTGCGGGTGGCCACGCTGCCGTCGGCGCGTTTGATGCCATCGAAGCTGGCCGGTGCATCAACGTATTCGGTGGCGCGCGCATCCGCGCCGGCAGCGTATTCACGTGTGAACTCGCCCATGGCCAGGTTATGCGTATGCACGTGCTGGCCCGGCGCGATCGGCTGGCGCGCAAAGCCGATGATCTGGTTGTAGCGCCGCACCGGCGCGCCCGCGGCGATGGCGCGCACCGCCAGCTTGTGCCCGGGCGGCACCAGGCTGGCGACGCTCACGCCCTCGGCGGCGATGACGGTGCCCGGCACCAATTGGCGGCAGGCGATGACGATATCGTCGGCGGGGTGTATGCGGATGACATTGGGTGCTTTATCGGCTGGCATGCTGGCTCCGCGCGGATGGCTGAGTGGGGACGAACAGGATGTACCGCCTCAGTTGGACCAGCCACCGTCGATCACCTGCGCCGTGCCGGTGGTGAATGCCGATTCGTCCGAGCCGAGGTACACCGCCAGCGCGGCGATCTCCGAGGCGCTGCCGATGCGCCCCATCGGCTGGCGGGCGACAAAGGCGGCTTCCACCTCGGCCAGGCTCTTGCCGCCATCGCGCGCCTGGTCCGCGATGCGCTGGCGCAGCGAGGGCGACTCCACCGTGCCGGGGCAGATCGCATTGCAGCGGATGCCATGGCCGATGTAGTCCGCCGCCACCGACTTGGTCATACCGATCACCGCCGCCTTGGTGGCGCCGTAGACGAAGCGGTTGGGCGCGCCCTTGATGCTGCCTGCCACCGACGCCATGTTGACGATCGAGCCGCTACGGCGCGCCACCATGGCGGGCAGGAAGGCGCGCATCATGCTGTACATGGCGCGCACGTTCAGGTTCATCGAGAAATCGAAAGCGGCTTCGTCGCATTCCAGGATGGTGCCGTGGTGCACGAAGCCCGCGCCGTTGAACAGGATATCTAGCGCGCCGGCCTGCTTCGCCGCGGCCTGCACCGCGGCGCCGTCCGTCACGTCCAGCCGCAGCGTGGTGCAGCCGGGCTGGGCGGCCAGCGCCTCGAGCAAGCGCGCGTTGATATCGGCGGCGATCACGCGCGCGCCTTCACGCAGATAGGCTTCGGCGGTGGCGCGGCCAATGCCCTGCCCGGCCGCGGTGACGAGGGCCAGCTTGCCAGCGAGTCGTTGCGTCATCAGTCGTTCTCCATGAGCGGTTCCGGCCGCGTTTGCGTAGCCGGTGAAATCATCAGGAAACCAGCGCGCGCGCCACCGTGCGGCGCCCGATCGCGGCCCAGTCCCATTCGATGCCAAGGCCCGGTGCGTCCGGGGCGATGGCGTGGCCGGCCTCGATGCGCACGCTGCTGGCGGCAATCTCGTCGAGCTGCGGGATGTACTCCACCCAGGCTGCGTTGGGCACCGCGGCGCATAGCGACACATGCAGCTCCATCAGGAAGTGCGGGCAGATCGACAGGTTGTGGGCTTCGGCCAGGTGCGCCACCTTGAGCCAGGGCGTGATGCCGCCAATGCGCGCCACATCGGCCTGCACGATGCCGCAAGCGCCCTGGCGCACGTACTCGGCAAACTGGCCGGGCGAGTACAACGACTCGCCCACTGCGATGGGCACCGAGGTGGATGCGGCCAGCCGCACGTGCCCGCCGATATCGTCGGCCGGCAGCGGCTCCTCGAACCACGCGATGCCCAGCTCGGCGTAGCGCGGTGCGCGCCGGATGGCCTCGGCGGCGGTGAAGCACTGGTTGGCGTCCACCATCAGCTCGAAGCCGTCTCCGACCGCGTCTCGCACCGCTGCCAGGCGCGCCACGTCCTCGCTCGCCCGCGCGTGGCCCACCTTCAGCTTGGCACCGCGAAAACCCGCCTCGCGCGCCGCCACGGCCTCGCTCACCAGCGTATCGGCATCCAGGTGCAGCCAGCCGCCTTCGGTGGTGTAGACCGGCACGCGCGGTTGCGCCCCGCCGGCGGCAAGCCACAGGGGCTGGCCGTCGCGCCGGCAGCGCCAGTCCCACAGCGCGGTATCGATGGCGGCCAGCGCCAGGCTGGTGATGGCGCCGACCGAGGTGGCGTGGGTGGCGAACAGCAGCTCGCGCCAGATCGCCTCGATCTGGGCGGGATCGCGCCCGATCAGGCGCGGTGCCAGGTGATCGCGCAGCAGCGCCATCACCGATGAGCCGCCGGTGCCGATGGTATAGGCGTAGCCCGTGCCCTCAGCGCCATCGTCGCAGCGGATGCGCACCATGGGTGTTTCCTGCATGACGAAGGACTGGATGGCGTCGGAGCGCGGCACGCGCGGCGGCAAGTCCACCTGCAGCAGTTCGACCTGGACGATGGTGGCGCTCATTTGCTGCCCACCAGGTTCGGCAGCCACAGCGTGATCGCCGGGAAGTAAGTAATGGCGATCAGCGTCAGGAACAACGGCACCAGCCACGGCAGGATGGCCACGGTAGTGCGCTCCACCGACAGCTTGGCCACCCGCGCCAGCACGAACAGCACCATCCCCAGCGGCGGATGCAGCAGGCCGATCATCAGGTTGAGCGTCATCACCAGCCCGAAATGGATCGGGTCGATGCCGAGCTTGAGCACGATGGGCAGCAGGATCGGGACCAGGATGGTGATCGCCGCCGTGGTGTCGATAAAGCAGCCCACGATCAAGATCAGCACGTTGGCCAGCAGCAGGAACACCCATTTGTTGTGGGTGAATCCAAGGATGGCGTCGGACAGCATCTGCGCGGCCTGGCTGGTGGTGAGCAGCCAGGCGAAGATCGATGCCGCGGTGACGATGAACAGCACCGATGCGGTGGTCTCGATGGTGTCGAGCGTGGCCTTGGCCAGCGAGCGCAGCGTCATGGAGCGGTAGCGCACCAGCCCGAGAAACAGCGCCCAGATCACCGCCGCCACCGCGGCCTCGGTGGGCGTAAACCAGCCCAGCGTCATGCCGCCGATCAGGATCACCGGCGCCATCAGCGCCATCACCGCGGAAAAGTCGAAGTACCAGTCCAGCGCCAGCAGCACCACCAGCGCGATCAGCGCGGCCACGTTGGTGGACACGCCAAAGCGCGTCATCAGCCAGATCGCCAGCGGAAAGGCCAGCACCACCGCGATCTCGATGCTGGCGTTGCCCAGCAGCTTCCAGGAGAACGCGGTATCGCTGCCCCAGCCGCGGCGGTGGGCAAACCACGCCACCGTGCCCATCATGAACAAGGTCAGCACCAGGCCCGGCACGATGCCGGCCAGGAACAGCGAGCCGATCGACACATTGGCCATCATGCCGTAGATCACGAACGGCAGCGACGGCGGGATGATCGGCCCGAGCGTGGCCGAGGCCGCCGTCACGCCCACCGCGAACTCGGTCTCGTAGCCGTGGTCCTGCATGGCCTTGATCTCGATGGTGCCCAGGCCCGCCGCATCGGCAATGGCGGTGCCCGACATGCCGGAGAAGATCACCGAGCCGATGATGTTGACGTGGCCCAGCCCGCCGCGCATCCAGCCCACCAGCGCCACGGCGAAGTTATAGATGCGCCCGGTGATGCCGGCCACGTTCATCAGGTTGCCGGCGAGGATGAAGAAGGGCACGGCCAGGAGCGGAAAGCTCTCCACGCCGGCAATCATGCGCTGCGCCAGGATCACGTCCGGCACCGTGCCGGAGGCCCAGATATACAGCAGCGAAGCCACCGCCATCGCAATGGCGACCGGCAGGCCCACCAGCATCAGCAGCAGGAAGGAAACAATCAGGATCCACATGGCGGCGCGCGCTCCGGGTTGGTCGTCGGTCGTTGTCTGTCGCTGTCGGTCGTTGTCAGTCGTCGCTGGCCTCGAACGCTTCGGGGCGCTCCAGGATGGAAAAACCCTGCGTCCAGTTCAGCCAGCTCACCTGGCAGGAGCGCAGGCACATCAGGACGAATCCGGCCAGCACCAGGTAGTAGATCCAGCTCTTGTTCCACTCGATGGTGGTCATCGGCTCGTCGCCCACCACCAGGATGTAGCGCCAGGCCAGCCAACCGGCATAGCCAAGAAAGGCAGTGCGCACGATGTCCACCAGCGTGGACAGCGCGCGTGCCGGCGCGTGCGGCAGGTAGCGGTAGATCAGGTCCACCTGGATATGCCGGCTCTTGCGCACGCACATGGCCGCGCCGATGAACACCACGCCGATCAGGCAGTAGGTGGCCAGTTCCTCGGTCCAGGCCAGCGAGTCGTTCATCACGTAGCGGGTGAAGAACTGCAGGAAGACCAGCGCGGTCATGAGCCAGAACAGCCCCAGCGTGAACCAGTCCTCGGCGGCATAGCCTGCAAGGTCCGCCTGCTTGTCGTCGGCCTCCTCGAAGCTGTGCGCCAGCTCCGCGACGGTGGCCAGTTGCGGCGCACCGCCTGAGGTCTCGCCGGCAACGGCCTGCGCGGGCAGGTCGTCGGCAAGTCGGGAACGCATTTCCATGGTGTTGCTCCGCAAAGACTGTGATCTGCCTGATCTATGGTCTGTCATCTGCCATCTGGCGCCTGCTGCCGGGGTCACTGCACGGCCTGGATCTTGTCCCAGTCGGCCTTGCGATAACCCTGCGATTCAAAGCTCACGTTCTTCAGCACCGCGTCGCGGTACTCCGGCACATTGATGTCGGTAACCGTCAGGCCCTTTTGCTTGAACACCGCCACCAGTTCCTTCTCGCGCGCCACCACGTCGGCGGTGGCGCGCATGGCGGCTTCCTGCGCCACGTCGCTGAACATCTTGCGGTCGGCCTCGGAGAGTTTCTTCCACAGGCCGCCCGAGATCACCGTGTTGAGGTGGTCGACGATATGGCCCGTAAGCACGATGTACTTCTGCACCTCATAGAATTTCTTGGCTTCGATGGTGGGCAGCGGGTTCTCCTGCGCCTCCACGGTGCCGTTCTGCAATGCCAGGTACACCTCGGCAAAGGCAATCGGCGAGGTATTCACGCCGCAGGCGCGCGGCATGGCAAGGTAGGCTGGCACATCGGGCACGCGCATCTTCAGGCCCTTCATCTCGGCGCAGTGCGAGAAGGGCTTGTTGGAGGTGGACTGGCGCGTCCCGTAATAGGTCGTGGCGACGATATGGTTGCCCGATTTTTCCTCGTAGCCGCGCGTGAGTTCCTTGTAGATATCGCTCTTGGTATAGGCCAGCAGGTGGTTGGCGTCGCGGAAGGTGTAGGGGTAGTAGGTCACGCCGATACGCGGGAACGACTTGGCGGCAAAGCTGGAGCCCGAGATGATGATATCGACCGAGCCCATCGCCAGGCCCTGGTTGATGTCGTTCTCCTTGCCGAGCTGGGAGGCGGGAAACACATCGATCTGGTACCTGCCGTTGCTGCGCTTCCTGATCTCCTCGGCGGCCCACACCGACCACTTGTGAAACGGCTCCGAGGTCTCGTACACGTGCGCCCATTTGAGCTTGGTCTGGGCCAGCGCGCCGCCGCAGGCAAGGCTGGCCACGCAGGTTGCCAGCACGAGGGCGGCCGGCAGCAACGTTGACGGCAGGCGCAGGGGAAATGGCTTCATGCTTCGTCTCCTTTGGTGTGTGTGGTGGGCCTGGCGCTCTCTTGCGGATGCGCTTGCGGCAGTCAGGTGCTGCGTGGATGGATCTATGCAGCGGTGAGCTGTACCTTGGTGCTGCGCGTCTTGTCGGCGGCCAGCGTGAACGCCTCCACGGCCTGCGCCAGCGGCAGCTGCGCCGACAGCAGCGGGCGCACGTCGAGGCGGCCTTGCGTGAGGTAGCGCACGGCCCAGTCGAACTCGCGCCCGAAGCGGAACGCGCCGACATACTCCAGCTCGCGCGCCATGATGTTGTTGGCCGGAAAGTGCAGCCCCTCGGCCGGCAACGTGCCGATCTGCACGATGCGCGCGCCGCGCCGCGCGGCCAGCAGGCACGTGTCCAACGCCGCGCCGCTGCCGGCGGCTTCCAGGCAGACATCGGCGAGATCCTGCAGCGCCTGCGGCGGCTCCCGGTCGGTGCGGATCACCTGATCGGCGCCGACCCGCAATGCCACTTCGAGCGGGCGGTCAGCGATATCGCAGGCGATGATGTGCGCGGCGCCGGCCAGGCGCGCGGCCATCACCGCCAGGCTGCCGATGGTGCCGCCGCCGGTGACCAGCACGGTCTTGCCCAGCAGCTCGCCGGCGCGGTTCACACCATGCAGCGCCACCGAGAGCGGCTCGGCAAACGCCAGCTCACCCAGCGAGATATCGCTGTCCACCGGCGTCAGCTGGCGCTCGTGCATCAGGAAGTGCTCGCGGAACATGCCTTGCACATGCGGATAGATGCTGGCGCTGCCGAGAAAACGCATGTTCCGGCAAAGGTTGTCGCGCCCGGCACGACAGTAGTCGCATTGCCCGCACGCATGCGAGGGATTGATCGCCACCTTGTTGCCCGGGGCGACGCGCGTGACACCGCTGCCAACGCGGGAAACGATGCCGGCCGCTTCGTGGCCCGGCGTCAGCGGCTCGCGGATCACGAAGGCGCCGACCTTGCCGTGGAAGTAGTAGTGCAGGTCCGAGCCACAGATGCCGGCCGCGCCAAGGCGCACCTCGACCTCGAACGGCCCGGGAGCGGCCGGTTCCACCTGCGTGAAACGCAGGTCTTCGCTCGCATGGATATGGCAGACCAGGGACATCATGACTCCTCGGCAAGCTTGCGCGGCTTGCTCCGCGTTGGGGTTGGCTCGGTTGGCGCGCCTGCGGGCCACGCCGCGTAGAAGCGGCCGTGCGAGGCTTCCAGGTGCAGGCACATGGCGTCGCGCGCGGCATCCGGCGAGCCCGAGGCGATGGCCGCCACCACGGCGCGGTGCTCGGCAATGGCCGCGTGCCAGCTGGACGCGTTCTCGAAGTGGCTGCCGAAGCGGGCAAAGAGCGGGTTATGGCGCTCGTCGAACAACTCGGCTACCAGGCGCTGCAGCACGGCATTGCCGGAGACTTCGGTAATCCGCAAATGGAACAGGCGATCGCCCCTGACCGGAATCTGTCCGGCGCCGGCCTCCTCCTGCATGATGGCGATCGATTCTTCCAGCGCGTCCAGCAATGCCGGCGTGGCATGCCGCGCGGCGTTGGCCGCCATCTCGCCCTCGATGGTCTGTCGCGCGCGAATCACATCCAGCGGCGGCTCGGCCATCACGCTGGCGGCGCGCGCACGTTCCGGCGGACAGGCGTAGATGCCCGAGCCCATCCGCACCTCCACCAGCCCCTCCACCTCCAGCGCAATCAGTGCTTCGCGCACCGATGGCCGCGACACGCCCAGTTGCACCGCAAGGTCTCGCTCGGGCGGCAGGCGCGCGCCCACGGGAAACTCCCCGTTTTCGATCAGCCGGCGCAGCTGGTCGGCAATCTGGCGGTAAAGGCGGCGGGGTTCGATCTGCTGCAGGGGCATGTCGGCGCGCGATCCCGAAAATGATTTGGGCCAGGAGGTAAAGTGGCCTGACCAATTTTTAGGAAATTTTTACGCGCGCTACAAGGGGAATTTATGCAGCGCTGCAGCAGGCAGGCGCCGGTGGCTACCCTGGCGTCCGCGCCAGGGCGCCAATACGGCATGGGCGGCGGGTGCAGCAAAGGATCTGGCGACGAGACTTGCGCACGCGTTCCGACAAAAAATGCAGCTTACGGGACAACCCCAATGTCATCGTCCTTGGCCTGCCTGCGACACTTTCTATACTGGAAGCACAAGCAGAAAGTCAGGAGACGGCAATGCTGCACCTCACGTCACATGATCTTGTGTTCCTGATTCCGATGGCGCTGGTTGGCATGATTGCCTTCGGCGGGATCCCCTTCACAGCCCGGGCCTTGCGCATCAGTTGCCGCGCGGCGGGTGCGATCTTCGGGGCTCTGCTGGCGGTGGCCTTGCTGGAGGCGCTTCCGTTGCTTATCTGAACGCTTCGAGCGTTCCCGGCTTGCTTGTGAAAAAGGGGGCCGCTATGACACTGAGCCTGCTGGCTGTCTTGATGGCGGCGTTCCTGCTGGTCACCGTGGCCACGGCGATCTGGCGCTGCAGCCACCCCTACCGCATGCGCTACCGGCGCTGCGCCGAGCGGCGCAAGCGCGCCGGCATCTGCCGGCAAATGCAGCGGCACTAAGCCGCCTTTTGTGATGTATCGTCATCCGGGCCGGAAGCGCCCGGTAGCTGATCGTCTGCCTGGCTGCGTTTGACTGCCCGGCCGATCAGATCTCGATCATCGCGAATTCGCCCTTGCCCACGTCGCATTCAGGGCAACGCCAGTCTTCAGGAATGTCGTCCCAGCGCGTGCCGGGGGCGATGCCATCGTCCGGCCAGCCCTGCTCTTCGTCGTAGACCCAACCGCAAATCAAGCAAACCCAAGTCTTGTAAACAACGGCTTCCTGCTGCAAAACGCACTCCTGTATCGATTCCGGGCGAAATGATACAGCGTTTTTTGCTCGTACCCCGCCGATTGGACCGAGGGACAGGGCGCAGGGGACGGCAACGCCCCCCCTGCGCGGGCAAGGCCAGGTTTGCAGGCAATTCACTGCCGAATGGTGAAGTCGACCCGGTTGGGTGCGCCCTTGTCCTTGATGCCATCGGCGTTGAGCTTCGAGGCGGTCAGGAACAGACGGCTTTCCGGCACCTTCGCATCGCGCTCCAGCGCCTGCTTGACCGCCAGCGCCCGCTGCTCGGCCAAATGCCGGAGTTCCACATCGGTCACCGGCGCGTTCTCCAGCAGCAGCGTCTCCATCTCCTTGGTGGGCAGGGATTTCGACAGCCCGATCACATTGCGCGGCTTCTTGAAGGAGGCGCGCTTGTAGACCGCTTCCAGGTACTTCGGGTACTCCTGCGGCGACACCGTCACCTTGGCGCCTTGCTCGCCCTCTTCGTTCTCTTCGGCCACGGCGCCCGCCTTCGCGCTGGCGCGCATCTCGCGCGACTTTTGCTCGGCCACGCGCGCGTCCAGCCAGGCGCGCCTGGCGCCGGCGTTATCGGTGGCGGGATCGATGCGGCCGCTGATCTCCAGGCGCAGCGCCGGGCGGTCGGCCAGGGCCTTGCCCAGCGTCGCGATCTTCTGCGTGGCCGCCGGCGTGAGCGTGGAGGTGCCGGGCGCGAACTCCACGTAGCCCAGTTCGTCGCCACCGCCAAAGGCAGAGGCAATCAACGAGAACGGCGAGGTGATGGCCTTGGTGAGCAGATTGACGATCACCCGCACGATCACGCCACCGATGCTGAACTCCGGGTCCGACAAGGAGCCCGACACCGGCAGGTTGATGTCGATCACGCCATTACGGTCCTTCAGCAGCGAGACCGCCAGCAGCACCGGCAGCTTGGTTGCGCTCGGGCTGTCGACCTTGTCGCCGAAGGTGAGCTGGTCCAGGTAGAGGTGATTGCGCGCGTCCAGCTTGCCGTTCTCGATCTTGTACGCCACATCGACCGTGAGCTTGCCCTTGGTGATCGGGTAGCCGGCGTACTTGGCCGCGTACGGGGTCAGCCGGGTCAGCTCCACGCCCGCGGCCTTGGCAGCGATATCGAGGTAGAGCGTGTCGGCCAGCGGGTTGAGCTTGCCGTCGATCGTGACCGGCGCATCATCGTCGATGCGGCCTGCCAGCGTGAGGTCGGCGGGCGCCGGCTCCGTCGAGGACACCTTGGAGACCGAGCCCTTCATGTCGGTCAGGTTGGCGGTGTAGTTCGGCTTGACGAAGAAGTCCGAGAAATTGATGTTGCCTTTCTCCACCGTCACGCCGCCAATCCGGATCTGCGGCTTGGCCGCAGCGGAGGCTACGGGTGCGGGCGCCGGGGCCGGTGCGCTGGCGGCGCTCGCTGGTGCGGGATTGGCTTGCGTCAGGCTGGTGCTGGGCGCGGCCTCGCCCTTGGCGGCGCCGCCGGCCATCACATCCTGCAGGTTCAGGCGGCCGTTGGCATTCAGGATCACCCGCGCGTAGAAATCCGACAGCGCGACACCGGCCACGCCAACCTTCATCGGCCCCTTGGCCTCATCCATGGCGAAATCGATGCCGTTCACGGCGAGCGAGCGCCAGCGCAGGAAGTCGTCACCGGTTATCCGGTCGACGCTGCGCACATTGCCGAGCAGCGCGTTGCCGGTGAAGCGCGCGGCGATTGGCTTGCCGGCGGGCGCCTCCACGCCGAGGCGGCCCTTGACGGTAGCGGCGCCGCCACGCAACGCCGCGTTGAAGCGGTCAGCCAGGTAAGGCTGCAGCGGCGCGAGGTCCAGCTCTCGGACGTCGACCTGCAGTTGCGCCGCGGGCCCGGTGGGCAGCACGGTGCCATCGAGCGCCATCGCGCCGCGCCGGCCCACATCGGCCTTGAGCTTCACCGGGATGGCCCCGGCCGCCATCGGCCAGTTGAGCGCCCCCGTGCCGAGGCTGATATTGCGGAACTGATGGATCACGGGGCGATCGCGGTTGGCGGCCGCGGGCCCATAGTCGGTCACGCGCAGGCTGCCGCCATCGAGCGTGAACTTGCCGAGCTGCGCCTTCCAGGGCAATGGCTTGGCGGCAGCCGCGCTCTCGGGCTGGACGGCCTTGGCCTGGACGGCGGTGCTGCGTTGGGCGGACTTCTGCCCGGATTGCACGGCCCACAGGCGCGCGCTTTCGAGCAATTCGCCGCGCAAGTCACGCGTGATGGCGATCTGCGGCTTGGCGACCACCAACTGGCCGGCCTGGAAGGAATGCGCGCCAAGATCGAACGCGATGTCCTCCAGCGCCACGCGCTCGGCGAGCATCACCGGCAGGTTGGCGGTGTCGCTGTCGTCGCGCGCGCGCGCGCGGCGCGCGCCGCGCCGGCGGTCGCTATCGGCAGCGGCAGGTTGGCTTGCGCCCGTCGTGGCGGCTGCCACTTGCGCCACCGTCACCGGCTCGCGGGTGCTCAGGTAGAGCGGCGCCAGTTCGATGCGGGACTTTTCCAGCGAGAAAGCAAAAGCGGGGCCGCCCCATGCCATCTTGTAATGCAGCTCGGCATGGATGGCAGTGTCGCCAAGCCGGGTCTGGAGCGCCGCCGGCCACCATGCGGCAAACCCTTGGGGCTTCAAGCCGCTGGCTTGCAGCGTGCCGTCCATGGTGCCGCCACGCAGGGACAGCTCGCCCTCATGGCTGAGCGTCTGGCCGTCGCCGATCATCAGCTTGGCCTGCACCTTGGCCGGCTTGTCGCTGTCGCCGGACAGACCGGCCACGTCGGCGTCAAGCGGCCCGAGTGCGAGCGTGCCGGGCCCGGAAGGCGCCGAGTCGTCACGCAGGCCCAGGCGGGCCTCTTTGACGGTGATCTGGTCGATCGCATAGCGCCAGGGCTTTTCAGGCACCGGCGCAATACCGGCGGCGGCGGGTGCCGAAGCAGGGCCAGCCTTGGCCACGACAGGTGCGGAAGCCGGGCCAGCCTTGCCTGCGGCCGGCGCGGATGCGGGCGCAGCTGCGACTGCCGATGCGGCTGCAGCCGGCGCGTAGGCCGGCTTCTCGACCTTGGCGGCTTCCGGCAGGAATGCGTCGGCCAGGTCGAGCGAGCCATCGGCGCGCCGCACTGCCTGCACGGCCAGGCCCTCCACGGAGAGGCTGCGCAGGTGGGCCATCCGCCCCAACGGTTCAATGCGCGCGATGTCCACCGCTACCCGCCCGGCCTTCACCAGGGGCGATCCGTCATGCTTGCGGATATCGGCGTCGCGCAGCGCCGCGGTACCTGCCAGGAAGACGTCCTGCTTGTCCTTGTCCTGGATAAAGCCCAGCGTCAGCCGCGAATCCAGCAGCCCGCCCTTGATATCCGCATCCTTGAGCTTCGGCGCGAACGGCATGTAGCGCGCCAGCTCCAGGGCGTCGAGGTTGATGTTGAGGTGGGTCTCGCGCGATGCGGCGAACGGCAGCATGGTGCCATCCAGCGCCAGCGCGGAGCCGTTGATGTTCGCGCTCAGCGTGGGCCGGGTGACAATCTCCACGTCATGCGGCAGGTTGGACAGGAACGGCAGCGTGATGGTCAGGTTGTCCACGCGCTGCGTCTGGTTGAGCAGCTTGTCGTCGAACACCAGGCTGCCGCCGGTCAGCGCGATATTGTTGACCGAGAAGCGCGCCGGCTCGGATTTTGGCGCGGGCGGCTTGGCCGCGAAGCGCTCCACGATGTCGGCGTAGTTCATGCGGCCGTTGGCGTCGCGCGCAAGATGCAGCGCGGGCCGGTCGATATGCACGGCATCCACCACCGGGGCGAAGTGCCACAGTGACGCGATGGCGCCATCGATCCTGGCTTCGCCCACGGTCAGCATGGGCGTGGTGCCATCGGGCTCGTAGATGGTAATGTCGGAAACGTCGACGGCCAGCGAGAACGGATGCACCTCGGCACCCCCAAACGTGACCTTGCGCCCCAGCGCTTCGCTGGCCTGTTTGGCTGCAAAGGATTTGATCAGCGGTGGCCCGCCAAAATACCCGGCCAGGCCAAATACCGCCAGCGCGGCCAAAATGCCGCCGGCCACCCGCATGCCGGCCCGGCGACGTGGCGTTGCGGTTGCTGCCTGCATGGAGAACTTGATTGCCATGTGATCCCAGAAGATTCGACCCCCAACTACCCGCGTGCGCTATGCGAACCCACTGGAGAGCACGATGGAGCAAGTATTCCACACGGTGTCGCCAGACGGATCGGCCACTTTGTGGCCCGGATTTCACTTTTTAGCGACATTATCGCAACGCTTGGGGGCAAAGCAAAGGCATTCAAAGGGATTTAAAAAGGATTTCAGGACGATCCCGGAAGGAATTCAAGCGCGCCGTCCGGAGCCGCTTCAACGCCGATCTGGTATTGTCACGCCTTTGCGAAGCGTCTTGTCGCATGCCAGCGGCTTATCCGCCACTTAGTGCCTGCTTCTCCCGCGCTGTACCCTCCGGCCAGAACCCTCCACGTCAACCGTGTTGCGCGCTTCGCATGCGAACAATTTCCATGCGAGTCTCCTCATGTCTACCATCAGCAGTACTGCCGGAGCAGATAGCGCGCACAGCCAGCAAGCGCGCCCGCTGACCGGACAGGATTACAAGACGCTTGCCCTTGCCGCCCTCGGGGGCGCGCTCGAGTTCTACGACTTCATCATCTTTGTCTTCTTCGCCACCGTTATCGGGCAGCTGTTCTTCCCGCCGTCGGTGCCGGACTGGCTGCGCCAGCTGCAAACCTTCGGCATCTTTGCCGCCGGCTACCTGGCGCGCCCGCTGGGCGGCATCATCATGGCCCACTTCGGCGACCTGCTGGGCCGCAAGAAGATGTTCACGCTGTCGATCCTGCTGATGTCGGTGCCGACGCTGCTGATGGGCCTGCTGCCGACCTACCATGCGATCGGCCTGCTGGCGCCCGTGGCGTTGCTGCTGCTGCGCGTGATGCAAGGCGCGGCGGTTGGCGGCGAAGTGCCCGGCGCCTGGGTGTTCGTCTCCGAGCACGTGCCCGCGCGCCGCACCGGCTATGCCTGCGGCACGCTGACCGCAGGCCTGACGGCCGGCATCCTGCTGGGTTCCCTGGTGGCCACCGGCGTCAACACCATCTTCACCCCGGCCGAGCTCGTCGACTGGGGCTGGCGCATGCCTTTCCTGCTGGGCGGTGTGTTCGGCATCGGCTCCATGTACCTGCGCCGCTGGCTGCACGAAACCCCGGTGTTCGCCGAACTGCAAAAGCGCAAGGCGCTGGCCGCGGAGATGCCGCTCAAGACAGTGGTGCGCGATCACCGCGGCGCGGTGGCGGTATCGATGCTGCTGACGTGGATGCTGTCGGCGGGTATCGTGGTGGTGATCCTGATGACGCCCACCTTCCTGCAAAAGATCTATGGCTTCGATGCGCGCACCGCGCTGGTAGCCAATAGCGTGGCCACGCTGTGCCTGACGGTCGGCTGCGTGGTGGCTGGCCTGATGGCCGACAAGGTGGGCCCGCGGGTCACCCTGTTCGCTGGCGGCCTGCTGCTGGCGATCAGCTCGTACGTGTTCTATAGCACCCTGCACACTCGCCCGGACCTGCTGATCCCGCTGTACGCGGTTGCAGGCTTCTTCGTGGGCACCATCGGCGCGGTGCCGTATGTGCTGGTCAAGGCGTTCCCGGCCCAGGTACGGTTTTCCGGGCTGTCGTTCTCTTACAACCTGTCGTACGCGATCTTCGGCGGGTTGACCCCGATGATCGTGACGCTGATGCTCAAGAACGATCCGCTGGCCCCCGCCTACTACGTGGTGGCGCTGTGCCTGCTGGGCATGGCGACGGCGTTGTTCGTCAAGGACCGCTCGCTCGCCTGAACCTGATGGCAACTGCTGCGCCTGCGTCAAGCCACACGCCGGCCATGAAAAAAAGGAGGGCCGCATCCGCGCCCTCCTTTTTTTTACGCCCATGCGCTGGCCAGCGCTAGCGGCGATGCTGCTTGAAAAATCCCCACATCAACGCGCTGGCATCGGGGCCGATCGGCGCATGGTAAGGGTAGTCGCCATCGCCGCCGCTCCAGGCGTGATCGAGGCCGGCAACCTCGCACAGCGCGACCAGTTCGCGGTTCCAGGTGCCAAAGCTGGCCTCCAGGTAGTCCCCGGCCGGCAGCAGGGCACTGGCTGGATGGCCGCTGGCGCCGTCAGCCTGTTCCGCATCTGTATCCGTCGAGGCGGCTTCCTGCCCGGCGCCGGCGAGGTGGCGCACCGCAGCGCCGTTCATCCGCTCCTCGACCCGGTCGTTCATGCCGTTGTAGGCCAGGAACTGGCGCGCAAGCAAGCGGGCGTTGACGGGATGCACCGCTGCGTCGTCCATGCCGTGCAGCACGATGGCCGGCATCTTCGGTCCGCCCGGCGTCACGCCGGCGGCATCGAGCAACATCGCCGGGTCGGCTTGCGTGCCGTGCTGCATGGCACGCAAGCCATCGCTGGCCGTGTGGCCCGCACCGATCACGACACCCGAATGCAGGCCCACCGCGGCAATCTTCCCGGGATAGCGCAAGGCCACTACCGCCGCCATGCTGGCGCCCGCGGACAAGCCCGCCAGATACACCTGGTCGGCACGGACGTCCCGCCTGGCCGCCAACGCATCGATCAATACCGCCAGCGCCTGCGCCTCGCGGCCGCCTTCCGTGGCACCCAGGTCGAACCACTGCCAGCAGCGCTGCATCTGGCGCCGCAGGGGCTGCTGGGGATAGGCCACCATGAAGCCTTCGCGCTCGGCAAGCGCATTCATCCGCGTGCCCGCCGCGAGATCTTCCGGCGTCTGCCGGCAACCATGCAGCATCACCACCAGTGGCATGGGCCGCTTGGGTGCGCCGGAAGGCACGTATAGCCAGTAGGGCAGGCGAGGCACCAGCTCGCCCGGCAGCGGCGCGAGGCGGTGATGATGGGGAGCCCATTCTCCGGGCAAGGGGTGGCGCGGCGGCAAAGGCAGCGGCGCCGGCGAACGCGCCCGAAGACGGGGCGCTGCGGGATTAAGGGTAGCGATACGGTTGAACCACGTTTTGAGATGGTGCGCGGACTGGGGCTGCGCCCGGCTGATCTGCCGGAGCTGCGCATGCCAGTCCGCCGAAAGGCTTTTGGTCATGAAGACTCCTGCCATCGATATTGTTGCGATGCAGCATAGCACACGGCAACCCGGCGCTTGCTGTCGCTTTTCCATCACATGTTATGAAAGCCAAACATTAGGTTCCTTCATCTAATCCGGTATGCGCCCGCAGAAGCACTTCCGCTCGCGCCCGCAATGACCAAAATACTGAATTCAGCCAACGAAAGAATGAAGATCACTAAGAGATAGCGGTAAAAGGCGCGCGGTTATACTGCGTTTGCGTGTATCGCAGGCAAACGGAGAATGTCATGACCACGCCCGATGCAGCGTTGCCAAGCTGCTCGCTGTGCTTGTTCCAGCCAATCTGCCGCAACTCGGAGGCGTCAGCGGCAAACGATCGGCGCCAGCGCAGCCTGGCCCCGGCCAGCATGCTATGGCGCGCCGGAGAAACGGTGCACCGCCAGGGCCGGCCCGTACTGGCCATGTTTCCCGTGCGCGACGGCAGCGCCAAATCCGTGTTCGAGTCCCCGCTTGGCTGGCGTCAGGTAACCGCCTTCGCGCATCGGGGCGACGTGCTCGGGCTGGAGGATCTCGATGGCCAGGCGCATTGCACAAGCGCAGTGGCCATGCAGGACACGCGCTGCTGCGTGGTGCCGGTGGAGACGGCACGCGCGCACCTGCTCAGCGCCGAGTACCGGGAGCCGATGCGCAGCACGTTGCGCCGCAATGCCGAGCGCGAGCGGACACTGCTGGTCGCGATCGGGTCCATGAAAGCCGCCCAGCGGCTGGCCATGCTGCTGCTCGACCTCGCTGGCGAGCAACGCCGCCGGGGCAATGCCGGAGCAGCGCTGATCCTGGCGATGTCGCGCAACGATATGGCCAGCTACCTGGGACTGACCCTGGAAACCGTATCCCGCCTGCTGGCGCGGTTTGCCACGGTCGGGCTGATCACCGTGCGGCAGCGGCAATTGCGCATCATCGATCCGGCGGGGCTGTGCTCCGTCTATGAAGACCCGGAGCGGGTGCCGCTACGCCCGCCCCAACCGGTGACGGATAGCCCGTCCGCCTGCGCTCCGGGCCCGGCCCGGCTAGACACCACCCAAGGCATCCACGCCGCGGGCACCTCGGTTGCGTAGGACAGACGCCGACAGCAAGGGCGTGCAAACGCGGCTATGTTCAGACTATTCCGCCGTGCGCGGGGTAGCCCTCAGGGAAGTCACCCTGCGGCCATGCCGCTGGTAGCCGACATCGCTTCCGGTACCTGTATCTACCTGTATCTCTATGCGGGACTTTCCTTTTGCCGTGCGCGCGGGCCTGGCGCCGCTTGGCCTCCTGATGGTGACCGGACTGACGCCGGCCGCCGCCGCGCAGGCCGCCGCACCGGCCTCGCTGTCAACGCTGGCCAGGCTGCTGCTAGGCACGGTAGATGGCAGGAGCACCGGCATGAGTGGCGTGACACGCCTGACCGGCGGTGTGGCCAGCTCAGACGCGGAACTCAATACGGCTTGCCAGGAACTGACTCGCGCCGGGCCATTCACGCTGGACGCCGCGACGCGGCTGGAGGGATGCAGCGTCTCGCCAGGCAAGCGCGTGCAGTTCCGCCTCAGCCTGGTTGGCGTGGATGCGACCCGCGAGGGCACTGTGGCGTTCATGGCGAGCGCCCGCCCCGTGCTCGAACGCGGCATCTGCCGCAACCCGGACGTGCCGGTACTAGGCCAGTTGGGTATCACGCTGAACTATCGCTACGCGGGAATCGGCAACCGCCCGCTGGGAGAAGTCACGATTACGCCAGACCGCTGCAGCGCGAAGTAGAGATTACTTTCTTTCCTGCGCGCATTCCTGGCGATACGCCTCATCGAGCTTCTTGCGTTCCGCTTGCCGCTCGATATTGGGATGGGTACTGCCATCGGCGCCGGTCACCGTGGCTTTGCCGGTGGTCCATTGCGCTCCCGCGGGCAGTGCATTGATCTTGTCGAGCAAGCCCTGGCAACGGGTGCGCTGGGATGGCGTGAGGGTGCCGTCCGCCGCCGGCCCGGCATTGTCGGTGGCGGTATCCAGCAAGAGCCGCGGCGGCGGCGGCGCGACCATCGGCGCGGGCACTTCCAGCTCGGCGGCAGTCGCAGCCTGGCCCGCAAGCAGCCCCAGGCCTAGTGCGGCGGCCATGATGATCGAAGCCCGTTTCATGTTCAGTTCTCCACAGCGGGGACGCATTGCGCCTTCCTTGACGATGTTCCAGGGGTCGCCCTGCCGGCTGATACCGAGATACCGCATGTTTCCGATGTCCCTCCCGAGAAACCAAACTGAAGGCGGCTAGGTTCAGGCGGCCGCCGGCAATGCAGGCACGAACCAGGCTTAGCTTCGTTCCTTGCCGTTGCCAGCGCGACCCGTGCGATTGCGCAGTCGCTCAAGCTTGAGCAGCGCATCTGCAAGCATACTCTTGAGGCGGGTGTTTTCCTCCTGCAGGTCACGCAGCTTGCGGCTGTCGCGCGCTTCGCTGCCTGCGCCCTGGCCATACTTGATGCGCCAGCCATAAAAGGAAGCATCGCTAAAACCATAGCGCGCGCATAGCTCGCGGACCGGCACGCCGGCCGCGGCTTCCGCCAGGTAGCCGCGGATCTGCTCCTCCGAGAAACGTCTGTTCACTGACTGCCTCCGCTAGCCAAGGCCGCTCGTGCCAATGCCCGAGCGTGACCACTTCTACCCCTGCCGCAAAGTTACCATCCGCACCGCAAAAGGCAATTCAGTGTGTTCAAGCCGCGAGTTAAGCAAATTGGAGAGGTAACCCGCCGCGAGGCGCCCCCCCGCCTGGCTGGCACTTTAGCTTGGCTCAAGCCAACCCTAAAGTTTATCACCCATCACCGGAAAAACAATTAAAAGTTTCAATTCCGCGAGATAAACAATTTTTAAATCTAGCACTAACGAATACCAATCTGGAAAACCAGCATCAAGAAAACGGAACGAATTGGCAGAATTTTATATTCCGTTTCCTGATTTTCCGGATTCGCTTTTTACTGTCACTCAACCGCAAGAAAAGCCTGACAAGCGAACATAAAAACCTAATTTGCGCCGCATGAGTCACACAGCAGCGCGGAGTTATGCATCGGATGACACAAATATTTTTAATGTCTTTATGTACTAACAAATGGTATTTTTTGAGCTGGTTTACGAAATGACTTTCAGAAGACCACTGGCAAGTTTCAAAGCTATGCATTAATCTTGTCTAGCATTAACTAAATTTCGATCTCCAGCAACCGGGCCTCGCGCCCCGGCGCGGACTGGCGACGATAAGCGCAACGCGTAGCCGGTCGGCTGGTCGTTTCTTCGGCGTTGCTTCTCTATAGCGGGCCACTTGCAAGCAGCGCTGCGTCGTGGTTTTCCCAGTTGGTCGGGAGATTTTGAAGACCGTCATGCCTTGCGGATGCAATGGCGCTGCGAGGGGCCCTGCGTTGACGGCCAGGCATGGCAGTCCTGGCACGGCAATGGACCAGATACACCAGCCACCCGGCACGGCAGGTGCGGTTTGCCCTAAGGCCTGGGGGCCTTGGCGCAGAGACAAAGAAGAAAACAAAAACAAGCTTCAAATCGGGAGAAGTCACCATGCGGCATGTCAGCACCAAGCTCTTGCACGTCTTTGTTTTGCTGATGGAGTATCGTGACCTCAGCGCCGTTGCCGCCTGCACGCAAGGCCGGGTCCCGACCATTGCCTACAGCCTCGCGCGTCTGCGCGAAATCACCGGCGACCCCCTTTTCATCAAGCGCAATGGCACGCTGGAACCTACCGCGCATGCCTTGCGGCTGGAGCTGACCGCCCGCCAGATCTTGTCAAAATGGGCGCACCTGGTACGCCCGCCTGCCCCCGTCGCCGAGGAGGCAAGCCCGCACCGCCGCATCTCCATCGGGTTTTCGCCGTTGATCGGCGATCCGGTCATCACCGAGATCCTCACGACCTTGTGCGAGCAGTTCCCGGATGACCGCTTCATGACGCGGCCGGTCTTTGCCGACGCCGCGCTGGCCGCCCAGCTTGGCAGCGGCGAGCTGGACTGTGCCTTCGTGGTCGATAGCCATTTTGTGCCAGAGGACGTTGCACTGCACAACATCATGGCCACGCCGCGCCGCCTGGTCAGCGTGGCGCGGCCAGGCGGCGTCGGGGATGTGGAAGGCCGGCACGAGTGGATACTGCTGCAGGAAGACACCGAGCCCGGCAGCCCGCTGCAGGGCTTCCTGAACCGGCTCGCGCATGATCCCGCCTATCGGGAAACCGTGGTGCCGTCGTGGCACACGCAAGTTGCGCTGCTGCTTGCCGCGGGCGGCACCTGCCCGCTGCTGGACTTCAATGTGCCACTAGTGACACGCAAACACAAAACACGCCTGCTGGCGCCGCCCAGCAGCTTCCCGGAATGGGCAGCCCTGCATTTCTGGGCGCCGGTCCGCGCCGGCAATGCACTGCGCGGCATCATGGAGATCGGCAGCGCCGTGCTGCATGATCCCGTCAGCGCCATCGACCGCCGTCATCGGTCGCACGAGACGCGCACCGCTGCCTACGCAGCCTGACCCTGCTGCCACTGAAGCACGCCGCGCCGAGGCGTGCCGGCTTGCGGCTAGCGACGCCCGCTGGCCGTGAGGGCTTCCGCGCTGCGCTCTCAAAATTGAGAATAGTCGCAGTCCTGACGCCGAAGCCAGCGCTTATGCTTCATGGGCACCTCCTGCTTCCTGTTCGTCCGAGCAAAGCATGCGCCTGGAGGTGCTTTGTTCCTGTGCTGTTCGCGCCGCCGGCGAAAAGCCGAGCGGCGCGTTTTTTCAATGGCGCGATCCACATGCGGCGAGCGCCGCCCAGCGCGAATCGCAGCACTCGCTTTTCATGTTCGCGGCATCCGTGCCGCAAGCCCTTCCAGCTCGCGCCAGGCATGTGCGGCCCGGACACCGTGCATGCCTGCGCTTGCGCAGGAGCATTGCCATGCCTTTGAAAATCTTGATTGCCGATGACCATCCCGCCATTACGCTCGCAGTCAGGAGCCAGTTGCGGAGCCAAACCGGCTGGGAGGTCTGCGCGGATGTCCACAGCTCCGCCGAGCTGCTGCGGGCCGTGCGCGCATTCCGGCCTGATATCGTCGTCACCGATTACCACATGCCCTGCAGCAACGCGAGCGATGGCATCCGCCTGCTGGCCAGCCTGCGGCGGCACTTTCCGGCGCTAGGCGTGGTGGTGCTCACCATGATCACCAACCCGCTGGTCCTGCGCGCCATCCTGAACGCAGGCGCCCATGGCCTCCTGCTCAAGGACTCGCAACTGGACGAACTGGTCACCGCCATCATCCGCGTCGAGCGCGGGCTGCGCTTTATCGGCGACTCCGCCGCGCGCGTGCTGGCCCAGTCCGGCGCCCACTACGCGCCCGGCCGCGCCGGCGCCCTCTGCCTGTCGGTACGCGAGTCTGAAGTCATGCGGCTCTACCTCAGTGGCAACTCGATCACCGGCATTGCCGGGCAACTGAGCCGCAGCGTCAAAACCATCAGCCGCCAGAAAAACAGCGCCATGCGCAAGCTTGGGGCGAGCAATGAGCGCGAGCTGTTCGACTTCGCGGCGCAACAGGGACTGGTGCTGCCGAACCCGGATAGCCCGCAGGAGAGCCCGCCGGCCAGCCAGTCCGACTGGTTATAATCGTTGCGCCGCACTGGCGCAGGCAGCCGCTTGCGCCAACCCAGCTACTTAACCAGCCAACGTCATCGCCATGCCCAACCTTGCCGCAACCGTCGCGCCCGCCGTTCCAGGCACCCGAACCGACGCGGCAAGCTCCCTGCGCGTGCCCGCCATGCTGGTGGCCGCGCCTGCCTCGGGCCAGGGCAAGACCACCGTGACGGCCGCGCTGGCATGGCTGCACCGCCGGGCCGGCCGCACCGTCCGCGTCTTCAAGAGCGGCCCCGACTACCTGGATCCCTCCATTCTCGCGGCGGCCAGCGGCGCGCCGGTCCACTCGCTCGACTTGTGGATGACCGGCGCCGAAGACGCCGCGGCACGCCTTGCCAAGGCAGCGGCCGAAGCCGACCTGATCCTGGTGGAAGGCGTCATGGGCCTGCATGACGGCACCCCCAGCAGCGCCGACCTGGCACGCCATTTTGGCCTGCCGGTGCTTAGCGTGATCCAGGCCGGCGCAATGGCGCAGACGTTCGGCGCGCTGGCCTTCGGCCTCGCTGGCTACGGCCAGCCGCTGGCCTCCATGCAAGTGCTTGCCAACGGGGTGGCCTCCCCACGGCATGCCGACATGCTGCAGGAGAGCCTGCCGGCACATATTGGCTGGGCCGGCGCGCTGGCGCGCGACAACGCGGCATCGCTGCCCGAGCGGCACCTGGGCCTGCTGGCGGCGGATGAACTGCCCGACCTCAACACGCGGCTGGACCGCCTCGCTGATGCACTCGCCGGGCAACCCATCGGCGCCCTGCCCGCAGCCGTTGAGATCGCCGCGGCGCCGCCGCTGCCCGTGCTGCCGCCGCTGCTGGCCGGCAAGACCATCGCCATCGCCCGAGACGCCGCCTTCCGCTTCCTCTACCCTGCCAACCTGGATACGCTCCAGGCGCTCGGCGCCCGGCTGGCCTTCTTCTCCCCGCTCGACGACGCTGCCTTGCCGGACTGCGATGCGCTCTGGCTGCCCGGCGGCTACCCCGAGCTGCACGCCGCGCGCCTGTCAGCCAACACAGGCATGCTGGCCGCCCTGCGCCAAGCCCATGCCGACAGCCTGCCGATCCTCGCCGAATGCGGCGGCATGATGGCGTTGTTCGAGACGCTGGTCGACAAGGCCGGGGATAGTCACGCCGTGGCGGGCCTGCTGCCTGGCACGGTGACAATGCAACGCCGCCTTGCCGCGCTCGGCCATCAACAACTGGCGTTGCCCGAAGGCACCTTGCGCGGCCACACCTTCCATTACTCCAGCGCGCAGACCCCGCTGGCACCCTACTGCCACGCCACTGTGCCGCGCGACGGGTCGCGGGGCGAGGCGGTGTTCCGGCAGGGCGCGCTGACGGCGTCGTACACGCATCTGTATTTCCCGTCCAACCCGTTAGCCATCGCGGCGCTGCTCAGCGGCGTGCGGTAAGCGCAAACATCACGCAATGCCACAAAACTCGCGCCGGTACTGCTCCGGCGTGGCGCCAGCCTCGCGCTGGAACATCGCGATAAACGCGGATGCCGTGCTGTAGCCGAGTTCGAACGCGATCTCCTGCACGCTGCGGCCCGCCTCCAGGGCATCGATAGCACGCAGGAAACGCAGGCGCTGGCGCCAGTCGCCGAAGGACATGGCCAACTCGTGCTGGCAACGGCGCGCAAGGGTGCGCTCGGTCATGTGCACGCTGGCGGCCCATTCGGCCAGCGTGCGATGGTCGCCAGGATCAGCCTGCAGGGCCTCCAGCACGGCGGCCAGGGCGGGCGTGGTTGCCGCCGGGAGGTAGCAGCGCTGCACCGGCGCCACGGCAAGCTGGTCGACCACCACATGCGCCAGCCGAAGATCGGCCGGCGTGCGTGGCACATGCAGGTTGCGCGCGGCAAAGTCCGCCAGCACGCTCTTGATGATCGGGCTGATCCGCACCGTGCAGGGCTCCGCCGGCAGTTGCGCGCACAGGCCGGGCTCGATATAGATCGAGCGGTAAACGATCGCGTGGCGCAACGTGCAGCTGTGCATCACCTTTGGCGGAATCCATATCGCGTACTGCGGCGGGGAAAGCAGCCGCATGCCTACGGTTTCCATCTGCATCGAGCCGTGCGCGGCATAGTTCAGGTGACCCCAGCTATGGCTGTGCGCCTGTGCCAGGGTATCGGCGCCGAACTCGTCGTAACGCAGGTAGAAAGGACCTTCCATCCCTTCGACATCCAGGATCGGCAGGAAACGCCACTTGTCAGCCATAGCCATGGTTGTTGGGTCTGTTGCGATACGGAATCCGGAAATAGTCCGGAATTAGTCCGGAATTCCGGTCGGTATGTCCTGATTGAGCTATATAGATCAACACAGACGCGCTCATGATAGCGTTCCATACACATCAGAGAAAGCGCTCATGTGGCAATACGCCTTTCCGCTCCTGGCCGTCGTGATCTGGTCGGGCAACACCGTCGTCAGCAAAATGGCCGCCGGCACCATCGCGCCGGCCGAGATCAGCTTCTACCGCTGGTTGCTGGCAGCCGTGCTCTTCACGCCGCTGGCACTGCGTCCCGTGCTGCGCAACTGGCCCGCGATCCGGCCCCGATTGGGGCGGATCGCCGTGCTGGGCCTGCTCGGCATGGTGGCCTATCAGTGCCTGGCCTACTATGCCGCCTACCTGACCACGGCGACCCACATGGGCATCATCGGCTCGCTCACGCCGATGATGGTGCTGGCATTGTCGATCTTGCTACTGGGGCAGGGCCTGAGCGCTGGCGCCGTGGCGGGGTCCGTGCTGTCGATCGCCGGCGTGCTGGTGGTCGTATCGTCCGGCGACCTGGGCAGCCTGCTGACCAGCGGCGCCAACCTCGGGGACGCACTGATGCTGCTGGCCATGCTGGCCTACGCGGTCTATGTGATCTTGCTCAAGCGCTGGAAGATGAAGGACGTGCCGGCATTGCAACTGCTTTACCTGCAGATCGTCGCAGCCGTCATCGCGTTGCTGCCGCTATACCTGCTCACGCCAAAGATGGGCCTCTCGGCTGCCAACCTCCCTCTGGTCGGGTTCGCCGGGCTCATGGCGTCGATGGTTGCACCGCTCGTTTGGATGCACGCCGTCGCCCGCATCGGGCCGAGCCGTGCGAGCATGTTCTTCAACCTGATCCCCCTGCTCACCGCGCTGATTGCGGCGGGCTTGCTGGGCGAATCGCTCGCGCCATATCACGCGGTCGGCGGGGTGCTCACGGTGTTGGGCGTGCTGCTGGCCGAGATATGGACGGCGCCGTTGCGGCTGCAACTGGCTCGGCCTTAGCAAGGATTGCGGTAGTCAGGACGGTTGAGGCAGAGTCCTCGTGGATGCCGCGCTCACAGGGCGTCCGCCTTGTCCTGCTGTGTGCGCAGCACCGCTTCGGCAATGCCGCCCTCAAGCTCTTCCAGGCCCTTGGACAGATTGCGCATGGTGGTCTCGGAGACGTTTTCCAGCACGTCCTGCAGAAACGCCGAGCGCAGCGGCAATGCCTGCTCCACAACGCCATGGCCGAGCGCCGACAGGGTGACGTTGGTCACGCGGTTGTCGCGCTCGCTGGTATTGCGCTCTACCCAGCCGAGCTCCTGCAGCGCCTTGAGCTGGCGCGTGAGCGCGCCCGGGTCCATGCCGACGCGCTCGGCAAGGGGCTTCTGCGCGATGGGCCCAGCATGGGTGTACAGCGCGGACAGAATGCGCCAGCGCGGCAAGGGATGGCCGATGCGCTGCTCGAAAGCCGCGGCATAGGCCCGGTAAGTTCGCCCGAACTGCTGTAGCACAGCCAGGCTTTGACGCTCCAATTCCACTCCAATCTCCTGCTTGGGGCACCGTCACGCGACGGGCAACCGCCCCACATTATCGGCTAGCCCCGCGCCCCGCCCTGCTCCGTTGCCATGACCGGCTTGACGGCACGCTCCAGCTTGATCGGCGGCACCCGCCGTGAACGCCACAGGCCCAGCACCGCAATCACCGCGGCCAGCGCCAGCCCCATATGGATGGCCCCAACCAGCGACAGCCGGGCCTGCTCCAGCAACAGGGCGCCATTGTGCCCGGCCGCCTCCAGCTGCGACAGCAGGCGTGCCTGCGCCGCACGGTCGATCAGGATCTGCGGATCCGCCATGCGCGCCTGCCACTGCCCGGCACCAGCGCTCTGCAGCGCATCGTGCACGCCACTGAGGTAACTGCGCGTGACCAACGTGCCCACCACGGCGGTACCGATCATGCCGCCGACCATGCGCAGCGACTGCAGCATCGCCGTGGCAATGCCCAGATGCTCGCGGCCCGCGGTCTGCTGCGCGAACACCGTCAGGTTGGGCATGATGAAGCCGAGCCCGAAGCCACATAGCAGCATCATGCCCAGCAACAAATGGTGCGACATCCCGCGCGTCGCCTGGGACAGCCCAAGGCAAGCCAGCGCCAGCATGCCGAATCCCGCATACAGCATATTGTTAGGCTGGCGGATGCGGGTGATGATGCGCCCATTGATGATACTGCCCACCGTGATGCACACCACCAGCGGGGTCACCAGCACGCCCGCCTCCTTCGGCGAGTAGCCAAAGCCCCCCTGGAACAGCAGCGGCGCGTACAGCAGCAACGAGAACATCGCGAAGCCGACGAACACGGCCAGCAGGAACAATGGCGCCAGCCCGGGATTGCGGAACATCTCCAGCGGCAGGATCGGGTTCGGCGTGCGGCGCTCCCATTGCCATAACCCAACCAAGGCACACACCGACATCACCAGCAAGCCACCGGTGACCAGCCCGAACCCGCGCTCGGGCATCAGCTCCACGCACAACTGCAAGCCACCCAGCCCAACGCCGATCAACGCTGCGCCGAGCCAATCCACCTTGATCGCGCCGGTATTGGCCTGCTGGCGCAAGTGCGGCAGGTAACGCCAGGCAAACCACAATCCCAGCAAGCCCACCGGCAAGTTCACATAGAACACCGAGCGCCAGCCATAGGCCTCGGTCAGCACGCCGCCAAGCGACGGCCCCACCGCGTTGGCAATGCCGAACGCCGCGCTCATCATCACCTGCCAGCGCAAGCGCACATGCGAATCGGGGAACAGGTCAGGGATACAGGCAAAGGCAGTGCCCACCAACATGCCACCGCCAATGCCCTGCAAGCCGCGCGCAAGCACCAGGAACGGCATGCTCGTTGCCATGCCGCACAGCGCGGAAGCCAGCGTGAACACGACGATGGACACCATCACGAAGGGCTTTCGCCCGTAGTAATCGCCAAGCCGCCCGAAGATCGGCACCGTGATCACCGACATCAGCAGATAGGCCGTCGCCACCCAGGCGTAGTACTCGAACCCCTGCAACTCCGCCACCACGGTCGGCAGCGCAGTGCCGACCACGGTCTGGTCAAGTGCGACCAACATCACCACGAACGCGATGCCCAGCATGGCCAGCAGGGACTCGCGGAATGGCAGCACCTGCCCGCTGCTATGCGCCTCGTGAGGATGCGAAATCATTTTGTTGTTCCATCAATGATTGTGGAGTCAATCATTATAGGACAGGGTTGGCGGGATGGAAGGGGGATGTGTGCGGTGACGAATGAGACCTGAGGTGCGACAAACAAGGTTGAGATGACGACCTAACGGGACCGCAGGCAGAGAACGCCCCGTCTCAGGCCCTAACGGATCGAAGGCGACCGGCGTGCCCGGCGACAACCCTTAACAGTAGCTGACGGTGACTCTCGCCAAGAAGGGGACGCTCGAGTGTCCCCTTCACCTTGGCAAACGCGGCGCCCTATTGCACGGGCATCACCTCTGCGGCCTGCCGACCCTGCCGTTGCACCATTGATCGCCAACGGCGACAAGCTTTCCATTCGCGAACTTGACTTCCAGGAGCTTCTCGGTCTCGAGCGCCCGCCCGCTTTCGTCAGTCAGGCGAGCGACGATTTGCTTGCTGGCGATATCGATTACGTCGCCGCTTGACGGGTACATTCGTTTTCCGTCGATACTGCAACTGAGCCAACCGACGGAGGTCCTCGTGGCGATGGACCTCTCGTATCTGGGTGGCATGCTCTTCGCGTCGAAGACATGCACGAAGGGGTTCACGTCGGCGACCCATACCTCCCGTTCGTCTGGCGTGAGCGCCACGCCATGCGTGCATGCGCCCTTGTGATCGTGATGATCTGTAAGACATGGGAACTGGCTCGGAGCCCTCACTTCTGCAATGACCTTACCGGTTCTGAGATCGCCGACCGCGACGCCGAGCAGGCCGTTCACGCTGGCGAAAACGAGGGTCTCCGCGCCATTGACCACGATCGGTCGGACGCGCGCGCTGAACGGGCCGATCTCGCTGACAATTTGAGCGCGTCTCGCGTCGGCGACGTAGATGATCGGGCTCTCCGGCACCAGATAGACGCGATCGCCTCGCGGGGAGAAAACCGTATTGTGGCTGCGCGCCGCGGCTGGAATCACAGCGATCAGTTGACCGTTTAGCGCGCTGACGACATTCCAGGCGGGATGATCCAGAGCGGGCACATAGAGAATCTGGCTGTCTGGAGAAATGTCTGGTCGGTCGCAACACCAGCCGTCATATGCCTGCATCCACAACAGCTTGTCGGTTTCAAGATCAAGTGCGACCAACCGGTTGGTCTGGGCGACATAGAGCATCCGCGTTGCCGCGCTTGCGACAATGCCCTTGGCGAGCTCCGGCGGCCGGTTTCGCAGGGTCGGCAGCGAGATGCGCTTGACGAACTTAAATCCATGGTCAACATCGAACACGACTATCCCGTCGCCACCCTTCTCGAAATGGTTGCCGACGCCCGGCACTGCCGCATAAAGGTATGTTCCGTCCATGACGGGCGGAGGATTCTCCTGGGCATCGGTTCCAGGTGCACCCACGGCGAAAGCCAAGGCCGCAGTTACCGATGCCAGCCGGCTCGCATGTTGGGCCCACGAGTGCAGGATGGCGCCAAATGGATTGCGCAAGTGGATCCTCCTTCACGAGGCGTCGTTGTTCTACCATCAGCTTAGTTGATTCGGCTTCACAGGAAGTTGAGCGCGTAAGCGGACGCGAGCTCGCTATGTGCGGCGCCGAACGTCCGGAACAACCAAGCACCGGCTGGCCAATATGAGCACGTGGAGAGCCATTTACCTTGAAAGCTGCCGCCGGGTCTGCAAGAGGTCGAACGGCGGCAGTGGCATCATCGCGAATCCGGTGGCCGGATGAACTGGCGATGCCAAGCGCAGGCAGGGCGCCTCGGCCATTTCAGACACTTCAGCCCTCTCTCGCCCCTTTACACCCCATACCGCGCAAGAAACATCGCAACCGCCGAATCCACCACCTGCCGCTGCATCGCCGCATCCAGCGGGGGCTGTCCCATGGTGATCTGCGGCCAGAAGGCAAACGCCTTGATCAGCGCCTGCAGCTGACAAGCGGCAAAGGCGGGATCCGCCGCTTTCAGCTTGCCGTCGGCCTGCGCTGCGCGTATCCAGACATGGATGCCCTCCTCCCGTTCACCCAGCCTGGCGACCATTTCCCTCGCCCGCTCCGGCGAGTGGATGGTCTCGGCGATGGCAACGCGAGCCAGGTCCATGAAACTGGCGTTGTTGAGCATGTTCATCTTCAGGCGCACCAACTCGCGCAACTGCGCATCCACCGGCTGGTCACTCGCGTAAGCCATGTCAAGTTCGCCCTGGCTGCTCTCCCATAACTGGGAAAGTATCTCGGCAAACAGTTCGTCCTTGCTGGCGAAGTGGTTGTACACCGTGCGCTTGGAAACCGCTGCCCGGGCGGCGACCTTGTCCATGCTGGTGACTTCGAAGCCGTTGTCGCGGAACTCGGCGATGGCGGCCTGAATGATGGCTTCGCGTTTGCGATCCGTCAGGCGTTGGGCTGGGGGCATGGCGTTCCTGGGGGGCCTTGGCGTTGGGGAAACGGGTAATTTTACACCGGCAAGTTTACTTTCTTGAAAATGGAAACTACACTGTGCAGTGCATTTTTAGCAAATCGAAGATGGATGGAACGGCCCCCGCCGCTTGCCCTGCCTCCCACTCTGGATCCTGAATGCCATCATGACCAATTGCTCGCCCCGCTCCGTCAGCCGCCAGAGCTACACCCAGTCGCCGGAATCGCGCGCGAGCCAGGCTCGCGCCCTGGCCGGGCCGCCCAAGGGCGGCTTGCTCAAGACCCTCGGCATCGCCTGGCGCTTTCTCTTCGACAAGCCTGCTGACACCCAGCCCGCCGGCCCGGTTCCGGTGCAAGCGTTGACGCAGGCTGACCTGCTCGCCGCGCCAGACAACACGGTGTTTCGGCTTGGGCATTCCACCGTGCTGCTGAAACTAGGCAACGCTTTCTGGATCACGGATCCGGTCTTTAGCGAGCGCGCTTCGCCGGTGCAGTGGGCTGGTCCGCAGCGTTTCCATCAACCGCCAATTGGCATCGACGCCTTGCCGCCCATCAAGGCAGTGATCCTCTCGCACGATCACTACGATCACCTGGACCGCGCGGCCATCATGGCACTGGCGGACAAGGCCGAGCATTTCCTGACGCCGCTCGGCGTGGGGGATCGCCTGATCGACTGGGGGATCCACGCGGGCAAGGTGAGACAGCTCGACTGGTGGCAAACCACCGAGGTGGAGGGCGTGCGTTTTGTCGCGACACCGGCGCAGCATTTTTCCGGGCGAACGCCGTTTGACGGCAACCGTACGCTGTGGGCGTCGTGGGTGATCCTGCACACTGATCTGCGCGTGTTCTTCAGTGGCGACACGGGCTACTTCGACGGCTTCAAGCGTATCGGCGAGCGCTATGGCCCATTTGATCTCACACTGATGGAAACCGGCGCTTACGACGTGAACTGGCCCGCCGTGCACATGCAGCCTGAGCAGACCCTGCAGGCACATGTCGACCTGAATGGCCATTGCCTGCTGCCGATTCACAACGGCACCTTCGACCTGGCCATGCACGCCTGGCACGAGCCCTTCGACCGCATCATCGCGCTGGCCGCTGCGCGCGGCGTTCCGGTCAGCACCCCGCGCATGGGCGAGGCTGTCAGCATCCAGCAAGCGCACAACGCGGATCGCTGGTGGCTGGACGTGAAGACGCGCCGCAATCGCAAATCGATGCCTGCCGCAAGCCCGCGCATCGTTAACGAACAGCCCTGAGATAAACGATGACCACCCGGGCCGCCGGGCACATCCCCGCGCAGGCGGCCAAACGACCGGCCCGAGCCACGCCGAACTCACAATCGCATCACGGTGTATCATGGCTGCGCTGCAGGCTTTGCGCCTGCATCAGCGTTCTCAGGGCGGGGTGAAAGTCCCCACCGGCGGTGATGGCGATTTTTTCGCATAAGCCCGCGAGCGCCCGGTTCTCCTCGAAGTCTGCGAGAGCCGGGGTCAGCAGATTCGGTGCAACTCCGAAGCCGACGGTCATAGTCCGGATGAAAGAGAGCGCGATGTTTCTGTTCCCCGCCCCGTCTCCCGGCGCCGGGGGACTAAACTCGTGCGCCCTGATTCTGGTAACCCACTCTTCTGCAGAAGACCATGAATCAGTTAGTTTCTCCTGTCCAGCGCGACCACCGCGACATTCAAGACACCGCTCCCGTCAATCCGGCCTGGCGCTTTGCGTTTATCCACGCGCAATGGCATGCGGATATCGTTCATCAGGCGCGCGACGCCTTCCTCGCTGAAATGGCCGCGCGCGGCGTAGCGCGCGAGGCGGTGGATGTCATCGAAGTGCCTGGCGCGTTCGAGATCCCGTTGCATGCACGCAAGCTGGCGGACACCGGTCGCTATGCGGCGATCGTGGCGTCGGGCTTTGTCGTCGATGGCGGCATCTACCGCCACGAGTTTGTCGCGGATGCCGTCATCGGCGGCCTGATGCGCGTGCAGCTCGATACGCAGGTGCCGGTGCTTTCCGCTGTGCTGACGCCGAAGAGCTTTCACGATCACGAAGACCACCGCAAATTCTTCAGCGAGCACTTCGTCGTGAAGGGCCGCGAGGCGGCGCAAGCCTGCATCAAGACGGTGGAAAGCCTGAGCAAGCTGGCGGCGTGACCGGATCGGGCCCGCGCCAGGGCTCGGGGGCGCGGCACGCATCTTCAGGGAATCAGTACGTCTCCAGGTGCAGCCGCCCCTCCTTCTTGAGCGCGGCGCCCACCGCGTCCCACGACAAGCCCGCCTGCTGCGCCACGTCCCGCAAGGCCAGCACCACGCCCTCCTCCATGCTCTTCAGCCCGCAGACGTAGAAGCAGGTATTCGGGTCCGCCAGCAACGGCCCGAGGTCTGCGGCGCGCTCGCGCATCGCGTCCTGCACATAGCGCTTGGGCTGCCCCGGGGTGCGCGAAAACGCGAAGTTGATATCAATGAAGTCCTTGGGCAGGCTTTGCAACGGGCCGAAGTAGGGCAGCTCCTCCTGCGTGCGCGCACCGAAAAACAGCATCAGCTTGCCGCCCTCGAACTTGCCGGACTTGCGCAGCCGCCGGCGCCATTCCGTCATCGCGCGCATCGGCGCGCTGCCGGTGCCCGTGCAGATCATCACGATATGGGAGCGCGGATGGTTGGGCATCAGGAAACTCGCGCCAAATGGCCCGATCACGTCCACCTTGTCGCCCACCTGCAGGTCGCACATATAGTTCGACGCCACGCCGCGCACCGGGTTGCCTTGGTGGTCTTCCAGCACGCGCTTGATGGTCAGCGAGATATTGTTGTAGCCCGGCCGCTCGCCATTGCGCGGGCTGGCCAGCGAGTACTGGCGCGCATGGTGCTGGCGGCCGCTGGCATCCACGCCCGGCGGCACGATGCCGATCGATTGGCCTTCCAGCACCGGAAACGGTGCGCTGCCGAAGTCCAGCACGATATGGTGCGTATCGTAGTCGCGCCCGACCTCGGTGACGCGCGCATTGCCAACCACGGTGGCCGTCACGGAACGGGCCGCGGCCTTGGCGCCATAGAGGTTGGTATAGGCGTGGGCGGCCGACCACGGCGGCACGGTGGCGCCGTACTGGGCGCTGTTGAAACCGTCTTCGCCGGTGACGGCCGCCAGCGATGACGCCGGCGCGGATTCGAGAACCGGCTCGGCATCCGCCGCCACGCCTTGCGCGGCAAGCTGCTCGGACGAGAGTTCGTCAGGCAACGTGTCCCAGCCAAACTGCTCCACGATGCCGTAGGCCATCGCGCGCGGCATGGTGCGCCAGTTGTCGATCGAGCCGGTCGGGCATGGCGAGATGCAGGCCATGCAGCCGTTGCACTTGTCCGCGTCGACCACATAGTTGCGCGCATCGTGGGTGATGGCCGCGACCGGGCAGGTAGCCTCGCAGGTATTGCAGCGGATGCAGATCTCGGGGTCGATCAGGTGCTGCCTGATGACCTGGATGTCGGACATGTCCATGGCGAACTCCGGGGGTGATGCGACCCCTGTGGCCGGGGCCTTTTGCCGCAGGCGCCCACCGGGCCCCTGCCTTCTTGCGATTTTTGATTTTCGATTTTCGGCTTTCGACTCGCCGCGCTCAGTTGAAGCGCACGTATTCGAAATCCACCGGCTGGCGGTTGATGCCCATGACCGGCGGCGCAATCCAGCCGGCAAACTTGCCGGGCTCGACCACGCGGCCCATCAGGCTGGCCACATAGGCGCGGTCGGTCTCGCTGGGCAGCCACTGGTCGACATTGGCTTTCCATTCCGCGTCCGAAATCACGCGGCCATCCGGCGAGATCTTCACGCCGGAGAGCGCGCCGATATTGCGGTGGAAGGCTTTGTGCGGGACCTTCAGGCGCACAGGAATGCCAGCCTTGTCGATCACGCGGTTCCAGCGCTCCACGCCGGCCACGCTGTCCTTGATGTAGTCGTCTCGCAGCACTTCGTTGAGCGCGTTGAGCATCGGCACTTCCTTCTCGATCAGTTGGCCGCCGCTGGCCTGCAGGACCTTGTAGGTCTGGCCCTTGAGCACGTGGTCGTCGGCGCGCTTGCCTTCTTCGTAGCGGCCCTTGAGGCCGGTGCTGTAGAAAGTCGCGGCGTTGCTCGACTCATCCGCGCCGAACAGGTCGATGGTCACGCTGTAGTGGAAATTCAGGTAGCGCTGGATGGTCGGCAGGTCGATCACGCCGGCGGCGCGCAAGCGGGCCGGGTCGTCGGTCTTGAGTTCGTTCATCACCTGGCAGGTGCGCTGGATCACACGCGAGACGCCGCTCTCGCCAACGAACATGTGGTGCGCTTCCTCCGTCAGCATGAACTTGGTGGTGCGGGCGAGCGGATCGAAGGAGCTCTCGGCCAGCGCGCACAACTGGAACTTGCCGTCGCGGTCGGTGAAATAGGTGAACATGAAGAACGACAACCAGTCCGGCGTCTGCTCGTTGAACGCCTGCAGGATACGTGGGTTGTCTTGCTGGCCGCTGCGGCGCTCCAGCAGCGCTTCGCCTTCTTCGCGGCCGTCGCGGCCGAAGTACTTGTGCAGCAGGTAGACCATGGCCCACAGGTGGCGGCCTTCTTCCACGTTGACCTGGAACAGGTTGCGCAGGTCGTACATGCTCGGCGCGGTCAGGCCGAGGTGGCGCTGCTGTTCCACCGATGCGGGCTCGGTATCGCCCTGCGTGACGATGATGCGGCGCAGGTTGGCGCGGTATTCGCCGGGCACGTCCTGCCAGGCGTCTTCACCCTTGTGGTCGCCAAAGTGGATCTTGCGGTTGGCCTCGGCGGGGTTCAGGAAAATGCCCCAGCGGTAGTCCGGCATCTTCACGTGGCCAAAGTGCGCCCAGCCTTGCGGGTCGACGCTGATGGCGGTGCGCAGGTAGATATCGAAATCCTGCGAGCCGTCCGGCCCCATGTCGTTCCACCAGCTCAGGTAGTTGGGCTGCCATTGCTCGAGCGCGCGCTGCAGCGTGCGGTCTTCGCTGAGGTTGACGTTATTGGGGATCTTGTCGCTGTAGTTGATGCTGGACATCATGGTCTCCGGGCTGGCTATGCGTTGACTGCGGCGTGTGCGGGTTCGGGTTCGGCTTCGGGTGCGATATCAGCGGTATCAGGTCAGACGCGGTTCCAGTCGAACGCGGCCTTGTCGCCCTTGCCGTAGACCTTGAGCGCGCCCTTCTCGCCCACCGCGTTGGGGCGCTGGAAAATCCAGTTCTGCCAGGCGGTGAGCCGCCCGAAGATGCGGGTGAACATGTTTTCCTGGCCGTTGAAGCGCAGGTTGGCTTCCATGCCGGTGAGCGCATCCGGCGACATGGCCGCGCGCTCTTCCAGCGCGATGCGCACTTCATCGGTCCAGTCGATGTCGTCGGGATTGGCGGTCACCAGGCCCACCGCGAATGCGGCGTCGGCGTCCAGCGGCTGGCCGGCCTTGGCACGCACCGCGTCCAGCGCCGGCTGCTCGTCGTAAAAGCGCCGTCCCAGGCGGCTCTGACCCGTCACCATCGGGTACAGCCCGAAATTGGTTTCGGCCACGGTGATCCTGGGCGCGCGCGCCTCGTCGTCCGGCAGCGCCAGGTGGTAGCTGCGGTCGCACGCCAGCGCCAGCTCCAGGAAGGTGCCGGCAAAGCACGAGCCCGGCTCGATCAGCGCGAACAGGCTGCGCGAGGACACATCCAGGCGGGAGAACGTGCGGCGCAGCAGGCCGATGGTTTCGCGCACCAGCCAGTGATCCTGGTTGGCGAGCAACGTGGCGTCCATCGCCAGCACGTTGGCGGCGTCGCCTTCGGTCTTGATCAGCCAGGTGCCAATATCCAGTTCGTTGGTGCGCATCGACAGGATGGCGTCTTCGAGTTCGCGCGCCAGTTGCAGCGGGTACCAGGCGGCGCCGGCCTCGGCGATGGCGGCAACGCTCGTCGGCTGCGTGGCGGATGGGCCCTTCACGGTGAAGGTAGCCTTGCGGCCCGCGCGGTCGATCTCCACGGTGACATAGGTGTAGCGCAGTGCGTCGGTCTCCAGCGTGCGCGCAAGCGGGGTCAGCGCCACGCCGCTGGCGTTGGCCGGGCGGTCGCTCAGCGCAGCCAGGGCCTGGGCGCGCTCCTGCACTTTTTGCGCAAAGACGGCGGGCTTGGCGATGTCGTCCACCAGGCGCCAATCCTTGGCGCGCTGGCCGCGCACGCCTTCGGTGGTGGTGCAGAAGATGTCCGCAAGGTCGTGGCGCACGTGGCGCTTGTCGGTCACGCGGGTCAGGCCGCCGGTGCCAGGCAGCACGCCAAGCAGCGGCACTTCGGGCAGGCTCACGGCGGAGGAGCGGTCATCGACCAGGATGATTTCGTCGCAAGCGAGCGCCAGCTCGTAGCCGCCGCCGGCGCAGGCGCCGTTGACCGCGGCGAGGAACTTCAGGCCGCTGTGCTTGGACGAATCCTCCAGCCCGTTGCGCGTCTCGTTGGTGAACTTGCAGAAGTTCACTTTCCAGGAATGGCTGGAGACGCCCAGCATGAAGATATTGGCGCCGGAGCAGAACACCTTGTCCTTGCCGCTGGTGACCACCACGGTACGCACCTCGGGATGCTCGAAGCGGATGCGGTTGACCGCATCGTTGAGCTCGATGTCCACGCCGAGGTCATAGCTGTTGAGCTTGAGCTTGTAGCCGGGACGCAGGCCGGCGTTCTCATCGATGTCTACCGCCAGCGTGGCGATGGGGCCGTCGAAGGTCAGCTTGAGGTGCTTGTACTGGGACGGATCCGTCTGGTATTCGACGCGGGGGGCGGTAGTCATGGCTGTGTCTCCTCAGCAATGAAGCACAATAGTGCATGGGTTGTGTGTTGGTGAAAGAACTATAGTTCATACACAAACAGCCAGTCAAGCAATATTGTGCATCTACCCATCGAGGCGTCAGAGCGGAAGTTGCAGTGCGTAGCGCACGCGCTCGCGCAGCGCCAGGAAGGTGGGTTCCAGCGGTTCGGCGCTGGTGTCGACGCTGAACTCCGCCTTGGAATAGAAGGCCGCGCGGCCAGCCAGGATATGGCGCAGGTCTTCCATGGCCTCCTTGCTGGCGGCCATCGGGCGGAAGTCGCCCTGGGCGCGCACGCGGTTCATGTGATCTTCCGGGCTTGCCTGCAGCCACACCGTGGTGCAATGGGCCAGCAGCAGGTTGAAGGTGGCGGGGTCGGACACAAGGCCGCCGGGCGTGGCGATCACCGCCTCGGGATAGATCTGGATGGCTTCCTCCAGCGCGCGCCGCTCATAGCGGCGGTAGGCGTTCATGCCATACAGGCCCTGGATTTCGGAGATGCTGCAGCCGGCGAACTTCTCGATCTCGCGGCTGAGCTCCACAAAGGGAAAGCCCAGGTCCTCGGCCAGCATGCCGCCCAGCGTGGACTTGCCGGCGCCGCGCAGCCCGATCAGTGCCACGCGCGGGCTGCGCGCGGCGTTGCCGCCGCCGGTGCCGAGCATCTCGCCGACCGCAATGCGCACGCGGCGCAGCGTGCCTTCGTCGCGGTGTTCCAGCAGCTCCCGGATCAGCAGCCATTCCGGCGATGAGGTGGACACATCGCCAAGCAGTTCGGCCAGCGAGCAGTGCAGCGCCGAGGCGATCTGCAGCAGCACCAGGATGGAAGCATTGCCACTGCCGTATTCCAGGTTGGCGAGATGCCGCTCCGAAACCCCGGCGGCCAGCGCCGTGGCCTTGCGGGTCAGCCCCCGGCGCGAGCGGAGCTCACGCACACGCTCGCCCAGGGCGGCGAGAAAGGCGTTTTTTTCAAGCCCGCCGGCTTCTGCGGCGCTACCGTTGCCTGGCGCGGCATCGGCCTCCTGCTCGCCAGCAGCCTCCCGCGTTAACCCGGGAACATGCAATATAGTGCTTGACATGATTTCTTGGTGGCTCTATGTTTCACACATGCACAATAATGCATGAAGCGCGGGTATGCAACCCGCCTGAGTCTAACGGAGCCCCTTCCATGTCCCCCACCGAATTCCGCGAGCAGATCGCGCGGCTCACGGCCCGCATTGCCGGCCGCCCACTCGATGCCGCCCTGGATACCTGGCTGAATGCCGAGCATGGCGCAGGCAGCACCACTTACAGCGAACTCAAGGCGGCCTGCCTGGCCGGCGTGGCCGAGGGCTGGCTGTGCGACCGCGAGGGTGGCGGCATCCGCTATGGCCGCATCTTCAAGCCGGCCGAGGACCTGCACGGGTTCTCCGTCGACGTGGTCGACATGCGGGACATCGCCGGGCCGCATCACACCCACCCCAATGGCGAGATCGACCTGATCGTGCCGATCGACGCCACCGCCGAGTTCGACGGCCGCCCCGCCGGCTGGCTGGTCTGCCCGCCGGGCAGCGCACACCGGCCCACCGTCAGCCACGGCCGCGCGCTCGTCCTTTACCTGCTGCCCGACGGCCGCATCGACTTCACCCGTTGAGATTTCCTTCATGACCGAACTGCTTTCCAACTATCTTGGCGGCCGCTGGCAAGCCGGCTCCGGTGCCGGCGCGACGCTGTCCGACCCCGTACTGGGCGATGCGCTGGTACGCGTGGACGCCACCGGGCTCGACCTTGCCGCCGGCTTCGCCTTTGCGCGCGAGCAAGGCGGCGCCGCGTTGCGCGCCATGACCTACCGCGAGCGCGCCGCCATGCTGGCCGCCATCGTCAAGATCCTGCAGGCCAACCGCGATGCCTATTACGAGATCGCCACCGCCAACAGCGGCACCGTGCACAACGATTCCGCCGTGGATATCGATGGCGGCATCTTCACGCTTGGCACCTATGCCAAGCTCGGCGACGCGCTGGGAGAGCGACGCTACCTCATCGACGGCGATGCCGCGCGGCTCGGCAAGGACCCGCTGTTCCAGTCGCAGCACGTGCTGGTGCCCACGCGCGGCGTGGCGCTATTGATCAACGCCTTCAACTTCCCGAGCTGGGGCTTGTGGGAGAAGGCAGCACCCGCACTGCTGGCGGGCGTGCCCGTGATCGTCAAGCCCGCGACGGCCACCGCCTGGCTGACCCAGCGCATGGTCAGGGACGTGGTGGACGCTGGCGTGTTGCCGCCCGGCGCGCTGTCGGTGGTGTGCGGCAGCGCGGCCGGATTGCTGGACCAGTTGCAGCCGTTCGATGTGGTCTCCTTCACCGGCTCGGCCCAGACCGCCGCGCTGATCCGCTCGCATGCGGCGGTGACGCAGCGCTCGGTGCGCGTCAATATCGAGGCCGACAGCGTCAATTCGGCCCTGCTGCTGCCCGGCGAAGCCGCCGGCAGCGAAGCGTTCGACCTGCTGGCCAAGGAAGCCGCGCGGGAGATGACGGTCAAGTCCGGGCAGAAATGCACGGCCATCCGCCGCATCTTCGTGCCCGAGGCGCTGTATGGCGCTGCCGCAGACGCCATCGGCGCGCGGCTGGCCAGGGTCACCGTGGGCAATCCCCGCCACGAAGCGGTGCGCATGGGCGCGCTGGTCAGCCGGGCGCAACTCGCCTCGGTGCGCGAAGGGCTGGGTTACCTGCAAGCGCAGGCCGAGGTGCTGCACGACGGCGCGACGCACGCGCTGGTCGATGCCGATCCGGCCGTGGCCTGCTGCGTCGGGCCCACGTTGCTAGGTGCGCGTGATGCGCACGCGGCCGATCGCGTGCACGACACCGAGGTGTTCGGCCCCGTGGCCACGCTGGTGCCCTACCGCGATAACGCCGACGCACTGGCGCTCGTGCGCCGGGGCCAGGGCTCGCTGGTGGCATCGCTCTACGGCAGCGATGCCGATGCGCTGGCCAAAGCCGCCGTGGAACTGGCCGACAGCCATGGCCGCGTCCACGTGATCTCACCCGATGTTGCCCAGCTGCATACCGGCCACGGCAACGTCATGCCGCAATCGCTGCACGGCGGCCCGGGCCGCGCAGGCGGCGGCGAAGAGCTGGGCGGCTTGCGCGCGCTGAATTTCTATCACCGGCGCAGTGCCGTGCAGGCAAGCACCAGCGTGCTGGCACAGCTTTAAGGCACCACCAGCGCCACCCGCACCGCCACGGCAAACCCGACAAAACATCGATCTATCGATCCATCGACAGGGGGAGACAAGCATGACAGCCGAACCACAAGTCCAGCCACCCGGCACGCCGTTCAACTTCGCCCAGCACCTGATCGCGTGCAACGCGCGGCGCCCCGGCAAGACCGCTTACATCGACGACCACGGCGCGATGAGCTACGGCGAACTGGCCGAGCGCATCCGCCGTGTTGCCGCCGCGCTGCAGGCCAGCGGCATCCATCGCGAAGAACGCGTGCTGCTGCTGATGCACGATGGCAACGACTGGCCGGTGTGCTTCCTCGGCGCGATGTATGCCGGCATCGTGCCGGTGGCGGTCAACACACTGCTCACCGCCGACGACTACGCCTATATGCTGCAGCACAGCCGCGCGCAGGCCGTGCTGGTATCGGGCGCGCTGCTGCCCGTGCTGCAGCAGGCCATGGCCCAGGGCGGCCACGAAGCCGGGACCGTAATCGTCTCGCAGCCCGCCGGTCCATTGCCCGATGGCATGATCGCCCTCGATGGGTGGATCGACCGCACCGCACCGCTAGCGGCGCCGGCCAGCACCAGCCCCGACGATCCCGGCTTCTGGCTCTATTCGTCAGGCTCCACCGGGCGCCCCAAGGGCGTGCTGCACAGCCAGGGCAACCCGTACTGGACCGCCGAGCTCTATGCCAAGCCCGTGCTGTCGCTGGGCGAGGCCGACGTCTGCTTCTCGGCCGCCAAGCTCTACTTTGCCTATGGGCTCGGCAATGCCCTGACCTTCCCGCTGAGCGTGGGCGCCACCGTCGTGCTGATGGCCGAGCGGCCAACCCCCGAGGCCACGTTCAGGCGCTGGCTGGACTATCAGCCGACCGTGTTCTTTGGCGCGCCGACCGGCTACGCGGGCATGCTCGCCGCGCCCGGGCTGCCCACGCGCGAGCAGGTCTCGCTGCGCCTGTGCTCCTCCGCCGGCGAGGCCTTGCCCGCCGACCTGGGCGAGCGTTTCACCGCGCATTTCGGCTGCGAAATCATCGACGGCATCGGCTCGACCGAGATGTTGCATATCTTCCTGTCCAACCGCCCCGGGCAGGTTCGCTACGGCACCACGGGCTGGCCGGTGCCGGGCTACGCGGTGGAACTGCGCGACGAAGACGGCCACGCCGTGCCCGACGGCGATGTGGGCGACCTCTATATCCAGGGGCCAAGCGCAGCGCTGATGTACTGGGGCAACCGGGAGAAATCGCGCGAGACCTTTCGCGGCGGCTGGACCAAGAGCGGCGACAAATACGCGCGCAACGCCGACGGCAGCTACAGCTACGCCGGGCGCAGCGACGACATGCTCAAGGTCAGCGGCATCTATGTCTCCCCGTTCGAGGTGGAAGCCACGCTGGCCCAGCACCCCGCAGTGCTCGAAGCCGCGGTGATCGGCGTCCCCGACCCGGCCGGCCTCACCAAGACCAAGGCCTTCGTGGTGCTCAAACCCGGCGCGCAGGTCAGCGAGGCGGAGCTGAAAGCCTTCGTCAAGGAACGGCTCGCGCCCTACAAATACCCGCGCATCATCGAATTCATGGACGCGCTGCCGAAGACAGCCACAGGGAAGATACAGCGGTTCAGGCTGCGGGAGATGGAAGGCGCACCGGCATGAGCGGATAGGCCAAAGCCGCGCGCCATGACGACGGCCGTCACTCCCTCTCCCCTCATGGGGCGAGGGGTGCCAACCAAAAAATGAGCGACGCGAAGCGAGCCCCCCACGCGATGCGAAGCGAGCCGTCAAGGTGTACCAGGCCGTATGGGGCGCCTCGTCGGCAGGCAAAAAGAGCGGAAAAGAGGGGGCCATGTCTGAGCATCGCCTTAAGGCGATGTGAGTTTGGCCCCCGGCCGCTCTTTTTGGCT